>NZ_RAVZ01000013.1 GCF_003611635.1 Corallococcus terminator
GTCCAAGGCGAACCGTCCGCCCGTCCCCGCCCTCTTCCAGGTCGCGCTCGCCCCCGTGCAGGCGTTCTTCCGCCTGGAGGCCAGCAGCGGCATCCTCCTGGCGCTCTGCGCGGTGGCCGCGCTCGCGTGGGCCAACTCCCCCTGGGGTGACACCTACGCGGCCGTGTTCGACGCGCCCCTGCGCCTGGAAGCCGCGGGCCACGGCGGCGCTTTCACCTTCCGTGAACTCATCAACGACGGGCTGATGACGCTGTTCTTCTTCCTCGTCGGGATGGAGATCAAACGCGAGCTGTCCTCGGGCGAGCTGCGCACCTTCTCCCGAGCGCTCCTGCCCCTCATCGCCGCGCTGGGCGGCATGGTGGTGCCCGCCGCCCTCTATCTGGCCTTCACCCACGGCACCCCCGCGCAGGGCGGCTGGGCCATCCCCATGGCCACCGACATCGCGTTCGCCATCGGGTGTCTTACGCTGGTGAAGGCGCGCGTGGGCCACGGGCTGGTGGTGTTCCTCACCGCGCTCGCCATCTTCGACGACATCGGCGGCATCCTCGTCATCGCGGTGTTCTACGGCACCGGCCTCCATGTGGAGTGGCTCGCGGCCAGCGTGGGCGTGTGCGCGGTGCTGTGGGCGCTCAACCGCTTCTACGTGCGCAACGGCCTGGCCTACGCGCTCGCGGGCCTGGCGCTCTGGTACGCCATGCACCACGGGGGCATCCACGCGACGCTGTCCGGCGTGGTGCTGGGCCTCTTCATCCCCGCGCGGCCCACCCGCCCGGGACGCGAGGTGCTGGAGGAACTGGCGGACTACATCAAGGGGCTCGTGGCGCAGCCGGATGACGAAGGCCAGCGCGGCGCGCAATTGCTGCACATCGAGGAGGCGCTGGAGGACATCGAGCCGCCGCTCAACCGCTTCGTCCACTTGTGGCACGGCTTCGTGGCGTTCGGCATCGTGCCGCTGTTCGCGCTGGCCAACTCCGGCGTGGACGTGTCCGGCATGGGCCTGTCGGATCTGCTCAAGCCCCTGCCCCTGGGCATCATCGCCGGCCTCTTCGTGGGCAAGCAGGTGGGCATCTTCCTCTTCACCTGGGCGGCGGTGAAGGCGGGCGTCTCCCCCCTGCCCGCGGGCGCGAGCCTCGCGCAACTGTACGGCGTGGCGGTGGTGGCCGGCATCGGCTTCACGGTGGCCCTGTTCGTGGGCGGACTGGCATTCAGTGGACAGCCGGCGCTCCTCGCGGAGGCCAAGCTGGGCATCCTCACCGGCTCGCTGCTCTCCGCCGTGGTGGGGTACGTGCTATTGCGCTACGTGGCCCGACCCTCGGTCGCGCCAGACCGCTCGCCATGAACCTCCAGGACCTCAACCGCATCCGGCAGATCACCGTCATCGCCGCCCGCCATGGTTTCGGCGAGGTGGCCGAGCGCGCGGGCGTGTGGCGCATGCTGGGCCGCAAGGAGAAGGTGGAGGTCTCCCCGGAGACCCAGCGCGAATCCACCGCGCGCCGCTTCCGCCTCTTCCTGGCGGAGCTGGGCCCCACGTTCATCAAGCTGGGCCAGGTGATGTCCACCCGCGCGGACCTCCTGCCCGCGGAGTTCGTGGAGGAGCTGGCCACGCTCCAGGACCATGTGGAGGCCATCCCCCTGGAGGCCATCCACGCGCAGATCCGCGACGCGCTGGGCAAGGACGTGCACGAACTGTTCGCGCAGGTGGACCCGGAGCCGCTCGCCGCCGCGTCCATCGCGCAGGTGCACCGCGCGGTGACGTTGGATGGTGAGGAAGTCGTCGTGAAGGTGCAGCGGCCGGACATCGCCGAGCGCATCGACGCGGACCTGGGCGTGCTGCGCTCGCTGGCGCGCCTGCTGGAAGCCGTGGTGGAGGAGACGGGCATCTACACGCCCTCTGGCATCGTGGACGAGTTCGACCGGGCCATCCACGAGGAGCTGGACTTCGTCAACGAGGCCTCCAACATTCGCGCGTTCCTGGAGACCCACCGGGACCGCCCGTACATGAAGATTCCCCGCGTGCACGCGGCGCTCTCCAGCCGCACCGTGCTCACGCTGGAGTTCATCCGGGGGGAGAAGATCAACCCGGCCGTGCTGTCGGAGGCGGAGCGCAAGCAGCTTGCGCAGAACATCCTGGAAGCAAGCTTCCGCCAGCTCTTCGACGACGGCCTCTTCCACGGCGACCCGCACCCCGGAAACCTGCTGCTGATGGAGGGCCACCGGCTGGCGCTGCTGGACTTCGGCGTGGTGGGCCGGCTCACGCGCCCCATGCAGGAGACGCTGGTGATGCTCTGCCTCGCGGTGGCGCTCAAGGACAGCGACTCCGTGGCGCGCATCCTCTACCGGGTGGGCGTGCCCGACGCGCGCGCCAACCTGATGGGCTTTCGCAACGACATCGAGTCCATCCTCGGCCAGCACCTGCCCACCACCCTGGGCCAGGTGGACGCGCGCACGCTGCTCCGGGACCTGTTGGACCTGGCGGTGAAGTACCGCATCCGCATCCCCAAGGAGTACGCGCTCCTGTCGCGCGCCTCCATCTCCACGGAGGGCATGCTGCGAAGCCTCTACCCGGAGATGAACATCCTGGAGGTCGCGCTGCCGTACGCGAAGGAGCTGCTCGCCGGGCGCTATGACCCGAGCCAGCTCCAGGGCGGCCTGATGCGCACGCTGTTGCGCTTCCAGTCCATGGCGCAGGACCTGCCCACGCAACTGTCGCAGATCCTCCTGGACCTGGAGACGGGCAAGTTCAGCGTCACCGTGCGCGCAGAACAGTTCGACAAGCTCAACGAGAACCTGCGCAGCGTGGCGGTCATCGCCTTCCTGGGCCTGTGCGCGTGCGGCTTCATCGTGGGCGCCTTCATCGCCTTCGCGCCCCGGCCGCCCATGTACGGCAACGTGCCGGTGCTGGGCATCGTGGGCATCGCGGTGGCGGCGGCGCTCTTCGGCGCGGTGCTCACCTGGTATCTGTTTGGCGGCCGCTTCGGGAAGGTGAGCCTCTCCCGCTTCCTGAAGAAGCGCCGGTAGCGCCGGGGCCTTCCGGAGTCTGGAGCGCCCTCGCGGTGAGGTGGGTGTGACACCGGCCCACCCGGGTCGGGCAGGCAGGCCGGGGAGCGCGTGTCACGGGAGTGAGATCGGATCCGTTGAGGGGTGCACAGTCACGCTCGGGCCGGTTAGGCTGCGCGGCGTGTTGGCTCCCCCTCTTGCCCACGTGGTCGTCTTGCTCGCGAACCCTACCGCCGCCCGTCGTCCGTACCGCGCCCCGCTGGCTTCGCTGTTCGCGGTCGCGCTCCTCGCCACCTCCGCCGGCTGTGCTGGCGGGCTGGATGATCCTGATCGCTTCACCGGGGGCACAGGCAGTGCCTGCGCGACCAGCACCACCGCCACGGGCATCCTCCAGGCGCAGTGCTTCGCGTGTCACTCCACCTCCAGCAAGGAGATTGGCGCGGGCCTGGACCTGGAGGCCACCGGCCTTCCGGGGCGCCTGTACACGACGACCTCGTCCTCGACGTGCAGTTCCGTGCCGATGGCGAACAGCGCCGATCCCGCCAATTCGCTCTTCCTGAAGAAGCTGACGTCGAACCCCGGCTGCGGGACGCGGATGCCTCAGGGCGCCGCGCTCAGCGATGCGGAGACGGCCTGCCTCAAAGAGTGGCTGGTCAACGGAAAGCCGAGCTCGCCTTGAAGACGCGCAACCGTTTCGGCTCCATCACCGCCCTGCTGGGCGCCGCCCTCCTCCTGGGGCCCGTCGCCCACGCCGCGCCGAAGAAGCCGGCGAAGACGACGCAGTCCGCGAAGAAGAAGCCCGCGAAGCAGGCCGACGTGCGCCGCGTCGCGGTGGTCGCCTCCGGTCCGCACGCGGAAGCCGCGCGCGACGCGCTGGAAGCGGAGCTGGCCCGCCGCCCGGCCCGCTATGAAATCGTGCCCGAGTCCGCCGTGCGCAGCGCCGCTTCGCGCCTGGGGCAGGATCCCACCACGGCCGCTGGCGCCTCCGCCGTGGCCAGCGAGCTGGGCCTGAGCGCCCTCCTGGTCGCGGACACGTCCACCACGGGCAAGAAGCAGCAGGTGCGCCTCTCCGTGCGCAACGGCAAGGATGGCAAGGCCCTGGCCTCGCCCGCCGCGGCCCGCCCGGCGACGGCGAAGCTGGTGCCCGTGTCCGTGAAGCGCCAGTGGACGGCGCTGGAGAAGGGCCTCCAGAAGAGCCGCGCCCCGGAAGCCGTCGTCGCCCCGTCCAAGCCCGTGGAGCCCGAGCCCCCGCTGAAGCCCGCGACGCCCATCACGGACACGACGCCCGTGACGCCGCCCGCGAAGACGCCCGTCACCCCCGAGGACAAGACGCCCCCGCGCAAGCCGGTGGTCGTCGCGCCGAAGCCCGAGGAGAAGAAGCCGGAGGATACGCAGACCTACGCCGGCACCGCGCGCCGTCCGCCCCTCGTGGAGGGCGCGGTGGGCCTGAAGCTCTTCGGCCGTTCGCTTCGCTACAAGGACGACCTGTTCGGCGTGCTGCGGCCCTACACGCTGGGCCTGGACGTGGGCGGCTTCGCGCTGCCGGGTGCGCCGCAGGTGAGCGGCGACCTCACGGTCTACCCGCTCGCGCGCTTCAAGCAGGGCGCCCTGGCGCGGCTGGGCCTCACCGGCTCCATCGACCAGTCGTTCGGCCTGAAGTCCACCGGCAGCACGGGGGCCGTGTCCTATCCCACCGTCGCGCGCGAGTGGCAGGCGGGCCTGCGCTACGTGATGCCCTTCGGCCAGGCGGAGCGCTACGGCTTCGAGGTCACCGGCACCTACGGGATGAACACCTTCCGCATCGATCCGGTGAACGACGAGCGGCCGTTGGACCTGCCCAACGTGGAGTACCAGACCGCGGGCCTGACGCTGGGCCTGCGCGCGGAGCTCACGCAGAAGCTCGATTTCAACTTCCGCCTGGGCTACCTGCACCCGCTGAGCGCGGGCGAGCTGAACTCGGACACGTGGTTCCCCAACGCGTCCATGGGCGCCGTCACCGGCAGCGCCACCGTGGCCTACCGGCTCAACAGCTTCCTGGACGTGCGGCTCAAGGCGGACCTGCGCCGCTACTTCTTCAAGTTCAACCCGGACGTGGGCGACAACTACATCGCCGGTGGGGCCGTGGATCAGTACCCCGGCCTGTCGCTCCAGTTGGGCTTCAAGTACTAGCCAGCGCGTTCCGGAGGACCCGCCGGTCCGTGCCCCGCACGGACCGGCCGTGGAGTCTGGAGCGCTGACTTCGCCGGGTCGGGATGTACCCGATTTCCTACTTGGCCAGGGATGTCAGGGGCGGCCGTTATACCCCTGAGCGATTTTCCCCTGACCCAAGGAGGCGGCGTGAAGGGTTTCAAGTGGTGCCTGGCGACAACGGTGCTGGCGGTGGTGGCTCCCGTCCAGAGAAGCGAAGCCCTCCCCCACCGCATCACCTACGGACTGGTGGGCGAGTGGAAGGCGACGGTCACCTCTGCCTCGCTGCCGGAGGTGGCGCCGGATTCGAGCGGGCTCGCGTATTCCACCAGCCATGACCAGACGGGGACGGTCATCGGAGGGCTGGCCCAGGCGGATGGCTGGACGGGCCTGGGCATGAACCTGGCGGGTGACAAATACATCCAGGTGCCCTACTCGCCCTACCTGAGCTTCGGCACGGGGGACTTCACGCTGACGGCGTGGGTCCGGATGATGGACACCACCCGGACGGTGAAGACGATCATCGACAACCGGGGCTCCGACGGCCGGGGCTACACGTTCTCCGTCGTCAATGGCAACAAACTGGACCTGCTGCTCTCGGACTCGGCGGGCTCCACCCACCACCAGTCCAATCCCAGCCTGGCCCCGCAACTGGTGGCCAATCGCTGGCACCACGTCGCGGTCAGCGTCCGGCGCACCTCGTGGCCGGCGATCGCCACCTTCTTCGTGGATGGGATCCCCGTGGGCACCACGTCGCCGCGCCTGGGCTCCATCGTGAACACCGCCCTGCCCTTCCTCATTGGCGGGAACAACGACGGCGCAAGCTACCGCTTCAGCGACCACATCGACGAGGTGATTGTCTTCAACACCGGCCTGTCGGACGCGGACCTCCCCTACGTCACCAAGCCGGGGAAGCCGGCCTTCGCCCCCTCCTACTGGAACGACCCCAGTCGGCAGTACCTCAACAATTGCTACAACTACGCCACCACCAAGGCCACCAACACCTACGCGCAGCCGGGCAGGCATTCGGGGGCCGTGGCCTCGACCATGGACTGCGCCTCCGTGGTGCAGGCCGCCCTCAACGACGGGCTGGAGCTGCTGCCGGGCTATCCGGATGCCTCGGGATACAAGTCCGCCGTCGCGCTGGTCGTGGCGCCGGGCTACGACTACCACTGGTATCGCCGGGGCACGGACAACCTGTGGACCCACAAGCCCGGAGGGACGGCCGCGACGAACCTCGACAGCCTGGGCCTGACCATCTCCGATCCCGCCACCGCCAACCGAGGCGTCTACACGCAGTTCTGCGGCTACTTCCGCGTCTGGTCGGACAGCATTGATGGCTCCGGTCACGAGAACATCCGCTAGTCCCTGTCCCCCTTCCAGGAGCTGAATCCATGTCTCGTCATTCCTTTCATGCGGTCTTCCTGTGCGGTGCGCTGGGTCTGGGCCTCGCGGGTGTTCCCACGGCCTCCGCTGCCGACGTCCAGTCCGAGCAGTCCCAGCCGGCCCTGCGCGTGACGTACCTGCTGTATTCGGGCCGTCCCAATCCGGTCGTGCTGGTGACGGACCCCGAGCAGATTCGCAGCATCGAGAAGCAACTGAGCCAGGCCCTCGCGAGCGGTGAGCGCGTCACGAAGGCCGAGTCCCATGCCGTCCTGGGCTACACGGGCATCCAGATTGAACGGCTGGGTGCCACGGCCCGGAACAGCGCGCCCCTCGTCCTCCGAGGCGACCTGCTGCGCACCTCGTCCTCCCAGGCCACGGTGTCCCGCGACGTGGCGGGGATCGAGGACATCCTGCTCCAACTGGGGCGGGAGCAGAAGGTGATTGGCGACGTCGAGCTGTCGGTCATCCGCCAGACGCGCTGATCGGGCCGCGGGCCCGGACCTCCGCCCCAGCAGGCGTCCGGGCCCGGATGACCGCCAGCCCGCACTCGGGCCGTTCCTCCGTTCAGTTCTTCCGCTGCCCCCCGGGTTCCACCTTCTCTCGCTTCCGACTTCCCGAGTGGACTCGGTGCAGCGGTCGCCCGTGCACAGCCACCCTGTGGTGAGCACGCGTCCAGAAGACAAACATGATGGGGGGCGAGATGAAAAAGACGAAACGCGCGCTGGGGTTCCTGACACTGCTCGCAAGCGCTGGCTGCGCGGACACCTATTACGATCCGTACTACTACGACACCGCCTACTACGATCCGTACTACGGGGCGTACGACGCGGCGTGGAGCTACGCCTGGGTCGATCCGGTCTACGGCTATTGGTATTACAGCCTCCCGGTGCAGTCTCGAAGCATCGACAGAGGGCAGCTCCAGAACCCTGTCGACGTGAACACGGCGGCCGCCCAGCTCGCGGCGAACGCCTCATCCACCTTCACGCCCACCGGGTGCGCCACCGCCACCTCGTCGGGCGCGACGGTGAACTACGCCCTCAACAACTGCAGGGCCCCCATCGGGCTCGATCAGCTCTCCGGCAACGTCCAGTTGGTGCTGTCGGACAACCAGGGGCAGCTCGCCATCGCGGCCACCTCCACCGACCTCTCCATCAACGGAGCGCCGTACAACCTCTCCATGCAGATCGTCGGCTCCCCTCCCGAAGCGGGTCAGCGCAAGGTGACCATCACCTCCACCAGCTTCTCTCCGGAACGCTTCGACACGCGCTCGTCGGAGAGCACGGTCACGTGGGTGGAGGGCAGCGGGTGCTTCACCTTGAACGGTCAGTCAAGGTCCACGCGGAACAACTTCAGCGCGACCACGACCGTCTCGGGCTATCAGCGCTGCGACAACCAGTGCCCCTCGGCCGGGACGGTGACGGCGGTGACGACCGAAGGGACGTTCTCCACCTCGTTCGACGGCTCCAACACCATCAACGTCTCCACGCCGAGCGATGACACCCGGACGTATACGATTGACTGCTGAGCGCTGAGCGCGACCGGGGCGGGCTGGGGCGTTCGGCTCCAGCCCGCTCCGGCGCAGGCCTGGGCCTTCCTACTTGCTCACCGCGATGGACTTCCGGAAGAGCGCCAGGCTGTAGACGAAGAACCCCACGCCCACCGCGCTCACCATCAGGAACTGGCGCCAGACCGCCTCCAGCCCACCGCCGCGGTAGATGATGACCTGCGAGAAGCTGACGAAGTGCCGGGCAGGCAGCAGGTACGTGACATACTGCAACCACTTCGGCTGGCTTTCGACGGGCGTACTCCCGCCCGAAAGCAGCATCAGCACGAGGACCACGAGGATGATGAGCAGCGCGAACTGCGCCATCGACCGTGAAATCGTCCCCAGGAAGATGCCGAGCGCCGTGGCGAAGAACAGGTAGAGCACGACGCCGACGAACCACAGCACCACCGAGCCGGCGAACGGCACCTTCAACACCATGTGCACGACCAGGAGGAGCGAAGCCCCGGTCGCGACGAGGATCACCAGGCCGTTGGCCCAGACCTTCGCCATCGCGATCTCGAACGAGGTCAGCGGCATCACCAGCAGGTGCTCCAGCGTTCCGTGCTCGCGCTCGCGGATGACCGCGGCGCCCGTCAGCACGACGGTCAGCAGGGTTATCTGGTTGATGATGGCCACCACGCTCTTGAACCAGGACGAGACCCCGTTGGGGTTGAAGAGCTTGCGAACGACCAGGTTGACGGGCTTCGGGCCTGTCTCCTCCGTGCGCCTGAGAAAGGAGGAGACCCGGTCGTTGATGATGTTCTTGATATAGCCAGAGCCGATGCCCGCCTGCTGCATGGCCGTCGCGTCGATGTTCACCTGGATGTCCGGGTTGCGCCCCGCGCGAAGGTCATGCTCGAAGCGGGGCGGAATCACGACGACGAACATGAACCGGCCCCTGTCCATGTTCGCCTGCACCTCGTCGGGGGAGATGAGCTCCGGCAGCTTGAAGCGGGGCGGATAGAAGGCGTTGAGCAACTCCTTGGACAACGCGGACCCGTCCTCGTCGGCGAAGGCAATCGATGCGTTGTTCACCTCGCTCGAAGTCCCCGTGGCCTGGACATAGATGGCCAGGGTGAACGCATAGACGACGAACACGACCAGCACCGCGTCGCTCAGCAGGCTGCGAAGCTCCTTGAGCCCGAGCCACAGAATGTTCAGCAGCGAGTTCACCGCTATTTCTCCTGCTTTCTCAATCCAATGACACTGATGGCCAGGAGGACGGGGACGCACGCGGCCAGGAAGGCGACATCCCGCATGAGGAGGCCCGGCCCCAGTCCCTTGGTGAAGGCGCCCAGGCTGGCGTGCATGTAATAGGAGGCCGGCCAGATGGAACCGACGAGGCCGGCCCCGCCCTGCAGCGTGGAGACGGGCTGCAACAGGCCGGAGAACTGGATGGTCGGCACGATGGTCAGGATGGCCGTGACGAAGACGGCCGCGACCTGGCTGCCCGTGAAGGTCGACGTCACCATCCCGATGCCGGTCGTCGCCGCGACGTAGAACAGCGTGCAGAGCATCAACGTCAGGAAGCTGCCCTTGATGGGAACACCGAAGACGACCAGCGCCAGGGCCGTCAGGATGAAGAAGTTGGCCATGCCGATGACGACGTAGGGCAACTGCTTTCCCAGCAGGTACTCCAGCCTGCCCGTGGGCGTGACATAGAAGTTGATGATCGACCCCAGCTCCTTCTCACGCACGATGCTGACCGTCATGAGAATCGCCGGGATCAGGAGCAGCAGCAGCGCCGGGACGCTCGGCACGATGGAATAGACGCTCTCGAACGTCGGGTTGTACAAGAAGCGCTCTTCGATGTTGGCCGTGTATTTCTGCGCGCCGGCCCACTGGAAGCCGCTCGCGGGATCCCGCAGCATCCGGTTGTGGACCCCCTGGACGTATTGTTGAACGGTGTCGCCACGGAAGGTCATGGCGCCGTCCACCTGCGCCAGCACCTCCGGTCCGGAGCCCCGGCGGAAATCCAGACCGAAACGCGGCGGAATCTCCAGCACCATCGAGACATCGTCCGACTGGAGCCGGCGCAGCGCCTCGTCCGCGGATTGGGCTGGCGGCGTCGGCGCGAAATAGGGTTTCGCCGCGCCGAACTGTTCAATGTACGCGCGACTCTCGGGTGACTGGTCCATGTCCAGCGCGGCATAGCGGATGTTTTCGACGTCGGTCGTGATTCCAAAGCCGAAGACGAGCATCAGCAGCGCCGAGCCGACAAAGGCAAACGCCAGCCGGACCCTGTCGCGGAGGATCTGGATGGTCTCATTGTGGGCGTATGCGAGCATCCGGCCAAGACGCAGCCGGAGGCCGGCCCGGTCCGCTCGTCGCACGGCCGGGGGCCGCGGGGGTGGCGGGGCTTCGGGCGCGCGAGCGGGAGTCGCGTCCCTGGGCGGCGTGTCCTTGCTTTCGGCGCGTGCCTTTTCGGCGATGGCATCTTCCATGTAGCCGATGAAGGCGGTCTCCAGGCTGTCTGCGTTCCGTGCCTCGATGAGCTTCTGGGGGGAGTCCGCCGCCAGCACCCTTCCCGCGTTCATGAGGGAGATGCGGTCGCAGCGCATCCCCTCGTTCATGAAGTGCGTCGTCACGAAGATGGTGACGCCCTGCTTGCGCGACAGATCGATCAGCAGCTCCCAGAAGCTGTCCCGGGCGACCGGATCGACCCCCGACGTGGGCTCGTCCAGGATGAGGATCTGCGGCCCGTGCAGCACGGCGACGGCCAGCGAGAGACGCTGGCGCAGGCCCATGGGCAGGTCCCCGGCCAACGCGTCCAGGTGCGCGCGCAGTCCGAACCGCTCGACCAGCTCCTCGATGCGCGCCTTCGCCTTGTCTGGCGGCAGATGGTAGAGCCGCGCATGCAGGACCAGGTTCTGCCGGACGCTCAGCTCGCCGTAGAGCGAGAACGCCTGCGTCATGTAGCCCAGGTTCTTGCGCACCTCCATGCTCCCGGCATCCACGGAGCTGCCGAAGAGCTTCGCCGTCCCCTCCGTGGGGGGAAGCAGGCCCGTCAGCATCTTCATGGTCGTGGACTTGCCGCAGCCGTTGGAGCCCAGGAAGCCGAAGATCTCACCCCGCTCAATCGACAAGGTGACGTGGTCCACGGCGGTGAAGGTGCCGAAGCGGCACGTCAGCCCGTCGGCCTCGATGGCCAGTTCCGCCTTGCCCGGCGGACGGGGCGGGATGGTGACCTCCTTGTGCCCCCTGCGCTTCTCCTCGGGCAGCAGCGCGATGAAGCAATGCTCCAGGTCCCGGGTCCCCGTGCGCTCCATCAGCTCCGCGGGCGTCCCTGTCGCCAGCACGCGCCCCGCGTCCATGGCGACGATCCAGTCCCACTGCTGCGCTTCGTCCATGTAGGCCGTGGAGATGATGACGCTCATGCCGGGGCGCCCGGTGCGAATCTCGTCGATGAGGCTCCAGAACTGCCGCCGGGAGAGCGGGTCCACGCCGGTGGTGGGCTCGTCGAGGATGAGCAGGTCCGGGTCGTGCACCAGCGCGCCGCACAGCCCCACCTTCTGCTTCATTCCGCCGGAGAGCTTGCCGGCGGGGCGCTCCGCGAACTTCCCCAGTCCCGTGGCTTCGAGCAGCTCCGGGACGCGCACCTTGCGCTCCTCGGGCGACAGCCCGAAGAGCCGGGCCATGAAGTCGACGTTGTCGTAGACGCTGAGCTCCAGATAGAGGTTCTTGCCCAGCCCCTGAGGCATGTACGCGATCCGCGGCCCCACCGCGCGCCGGTGCCGGGCATCGGCGATGTCCCCGTCCAGGACCGTCACCCTCCCCTGCTGCATCTTCTTGGAGCCGGCGACCAGGGCCATCAGCGTCGACTTGCCAACGCCGTCCGGCCCCACGATGCCCACCATGATGCCGGTGGGAACGTCGAGCGAGATGCCGTCGAGCGCGACCACCTTGCCGTAGCGGTGGGTCACGTCCTGGATGGAGACCACGAGCCTGGAGGAGCCGCCCGGCGATTCTGGAGACGCGGATGAGACCATGGCTGAGCCCTCCCGGGTCACCGGGCTAATGGGATTCGGATTCAGCCGTGATGACGTTCTGCAATTTGGTAGGCCAGGTGGCGGAAGGGTCCACCTTCACGTAGCCGACGCCGCGAATGCCTGTCTTGATGCGCTCGACGTAGCGGCTGGCCAGCTCCCGTGGGACCTGGAGCTTCAGTCGGAACACCAGCTTCTCCCGCTCGCTCTTGGTCTCCACCTGCTTGGGCGTGAACTGCGCTTCCGGGGACACGAAGGAGACATACCCGGGGATGGAACGGTCGGGCTCGAAGTCGGCCGTGAGGCGCGCTTCGGAGCCAAGCTTCACGCGGGCGGCCTCGCTCGCCGGGAGGAAGATCTCCATGTAGACGTCTTCCAGGTTCACCAGCGTCAGCGCCGGTCCGCCGGGCGCGAGCACCTCGCCCGGCTCGGCGAGGCGATAGAGGACGCGTCCCGTCACGGGCGACTTGAGCGTCGCGTCGGCGATGCGCGTCTGGACCGTCGCCGCATTGGCTCGCGCGACCTCGATCTCCTCCCTGGAGGTCTTCAGCGTGGCTTCCGCTTCCGCCAGGGCGGCCCGGGTGGTCTCCACCTGGCTTGTTCGAACGTCCAGATCCCGCTGCGAACCGGCCCCCTGCGCCACCAGCCTTCGGGCGCGCTCGGCTTCGATGGTGGCAAGCTGTATCTCACTCTTCTGCTTGACGATCCCCGCCTGGGCCACCGCCAGCTTCTCCTCCGTGGCCGCGAGGTTCGCGTTGGCTTCCGCCAGGCTGGACTCCAGCGTGGTGGTGTCCAACCGCACCAGCACCTGACCCGGCCTGACGAGGTCGCCCTCGTTGACAAGGATTTGCTTCACCCGCAGGGGCTCCTTGGCGGCGACATCGGCCAGCTTGGCCTCGATGCGGCCATTGCCTGAGACGATTCCCTCCGGCAGCGCGGATTTCTTTCCCTTCCAATACTTGAAGCCAATGAACACGGCGATCGCGATGGCGATCAGTCCAATGGCCCACTTGATCTTCCCCTTCGGGTACTTGGGCATGGCGGACTCTCTATTGCTTTTCCGGCTGCGAGCTGTGCTTGACTTCCTGCGTCCGCGGCTTCGACAACATGTCGCCCCAGTCGGTCCGCTTCTCCATCTCGCTTTGCATGGGTTCAGGCACGACGGGTTGATCCCGGCGGACCTCCCAGCCCCCGCCCAGCGCCTTGTAGAGGGCGACCAGGTTCGTGGCGATGGAGGAGTTCGTCTGGACCAGGTTGTTCTGCTGCTGCAAGAGCGAGCGTTGCGCGTCCAGCACGCGCTGGTAGTCCACGGCGCCTTCCCGGTACTGCACCACGGCGAGCTCCACCGACCGCTGCGCGGCTTTCACAGCGGCTTGCTGGAACGCCATGGCCTTCTGGGCATTGACGTAGCCCGTCAGGGCATCCGCCACCTCCTGGGCCGCCTTGAGCACCGTGTTGCGGTAGTTGACGAGCAATTGCTGGAAGCGCGCGTCTTCGATCCGCACGCCATTCTTCAGGCGGCCGTAGTTCAGGAAGGGAAAGACAATCCTGGGGCCAATGGAATACACCAGGCTGCCAAGGGAGAAGAGATTGCCGGAGGACGTGCCGCTGGTGCTCGCCTCCAGCCCTATCGTCCCGAAGAGGGAGAAGCTTGGATAGAGGTCCGCCTCGGCGATGCCGATCCGGGCACACTGCGCGGCGGCGAACAGCTCGGCGCTGCGGACATCCGGCCGCCGCCGCAGGATCTCCGCCGGCATGCCGACGGCCACCGTCGCGGGCGCCAGCGGAATCTGCTTGGGGCCCGCCAGCAGGGCCTCCACGGCGCCCGTGGGCTGGCCCAGGAGCGTGCTCAGGGCGTTTCGGGCCTGCTCCAGCCCGCCCTCCAGTTGGGGGATGGTGGCCCGGGTGCTCTCCAGCAGGGTCGCGGCCTGCGCCACATCGAGCTCCGAGGTGGCACCGTTGGTGAAGCGCGAGTCCGCGATCCGGAAGCCCTCCTCCTGAATCCTGACGTTCTCCCGGGCCTGCTCGATGAGCACCTCGTACGTCCGGACCAGGACGTAGGTTCGCGCCACCTCCGCGTTGAGCGCGACGAGCGAGGATTGGTAGTCCGCCACCGACGCGAGCAGGGCGGCGGCCCCCGACTCCACGCCCCGCCGGTACTTGCCCCAGAAATCCACCTCCCACAGCGCGTCGAAGCCCAACTGGTATTCCAGGTAGTGGCGGTCGAGGGAGCCGAGATTGGTCAGATCCACCAGGTTGGCCGCAGCTGAGTTCTCACTGCGTCCCACCGCTGCGGCGCTGCCGGTGGCCACCTGGATCTGCGGAAACTGCTGGCCAGTGAGGACGCCCAACTGCGCGCGCGCCTCCACGATCCTCAGACCCGCGACCTGCAGCGGCAGGTTCTGCCGGTAGGCGACCTCGACGAGGCGGTCGAGCGCTGGATCGCCAAACGACTTCCACCATTGGGTGTCGACCGCTGCCTGCGTCGAAAGTCGTGGGTCGCCCTGGGTGCGCCACTCCTTGACCACCTCGACCTCGGGCTTCGTGAAGTTGGGACCTACCGTGCATCCGGAGAGCGCCGTCAGGACGCCGAGCAGCGGCCACGCGCCGACGAAGGGTGCACGCCCCGGGTTCATCCCCTGCCTGGTGCTGTCCATCCCCAGCATTCAAGACACCTCGATTGATGGGGAGGATCCGCACTTCGCGCAGCGCACGGAAGTACGAGCGGTCCGAATACCCCTCGGGGCTGACTGCGATGTCCGCTCCCCCAGCCCTGACACCGACCCGAGGGCGAGGCGGATGTCGCCCGCCGCACAGGGTTGGCGCTTCGAATGTCTGACGCGCCCTCAAAGGCACGCATCGCACGCGTCGTAGGGCCGCACGCCCGTCAATGCAGGGTGCCGTCCTGCTCGAGGAGATCGGCGGGATCCGTCACCACGAGGTCCGCGCCATGGCGGCGCAGCTCGGCGGGCCGACCCAGCCGGTCGACGCCGATGACATAGGCGAAGTGGGCCGCACGTGCGGCCGCGACGCCGGCAGGCGTGTCCTCGAAGACGACCGCTTCCTCGGACCCGACACCGAGGGCACGGGCGGCCGCGAGATAGACTTCGGGGGGCTGCGTGGCGCCGAGCCGCGCGTCGAAGAGGTCCAGGATGCCAGCGGACTGGAGCAGTTCGGCGCAGTGCCTGCTCGCGGAGACGACCGCGGTCCGAAGTCCCGCGGCGCGCACCGCCTGGACGTAGCCGACCGTTCCCTCATACGTCTCCACCTGCTCCTGCCGGAGCAGTTCGACCAGGAACTCCGCCTTGCGGTCGTTCAGCGCGTGAACCGTGCTCTCCGGCAGCGCGATGCCGCGGGCATCTAGAAACGCATGGAGTCCTTCCAGGGGTGGCTTGCCGTCGAAGTAGTGGCAGGTGTCGCGCACCAGATCGAAGGGGATGAAGGGCTGCCCCGAGGCTCGCGCGCGCCGCCGCAGATAGTAGTCGCACACCTGCTTCCAGGCCCGGGCGTGGAGGCTGGAGGTCTGGGCGAGGACGCCATCGAGACCGAAGAGGCAGGCGCGTGTGCGGGGCGGAAGGCCCAGCTTCGTCCGGGCGAAGGGCGGCTGGCCCAGGATGAAGGCGTCGACCGCGTAGGCGAACCCGTCCTCATCGTTGGTGCGCGTGACGTGGCGTGCGAAGCGTTGGACCTCCGCGCTGGCGTTGCCCATGGCGAGGCCAAGGCCGGCGGTGGTCAGCATGGGCAGATCGTTGGCCATGTCCCCGATGGCCGCGATCTGCTCGATGGGAATCGCAAGGAGGCGCGCGGCCTCACGCACGACCATTCCCTTGTTCGCTTCAGGATGCGTGACGTCGACATAGTAGGGCGTCGAACGTGCCGCCGACGCCTCGGTGCCCAGTCGCAGGGAGAGCTCGGCCTCGCAGCGCGCGACCCGCTCGGTGTCCTCGCTCACCCCGACGAGCTTGATGGGGGCGTTGAGCACGCCGTGCAGGTCCGCGATGACGACCGGGTCGAACCCGACGTTGCTCCTCTCTCTGGCCACGCGGAAGGCCTCGGGGTCGCGGAGGAACCAATCCGCCCCCTGGTATACCCAGACATCCAGGCCCGCCTGGAGCATGAAATCGACGGCCTGCCTGGCGATGGCGGGAGGAATGGTCCGCTGCTCCAGCACCGTCGTGAGATCGGATTTGACATACACGCCGCCGTTGAAGGCAGCCACGGGGTCGGTGAGATCCAGCGCGGCCACCAGCCCTGCCATCCCGCGCGGCGGTCGCCCGCTCGTGACGGTGAACTGGATGCCGCTGGCGCGCAGCCGGGCGACGGCTTCGCGGGTTCGCGCGGTGACGGCCTTGTCCCGCGTCACCAGCGTCCCGTCGATGTCCGCGATGAGCAACTTGATGGTCATGGCTGCCTCCAGCACCCGCCCGCTTGCTGCGGCAGCCGCACGCCGGGCGTTGTCGGTGACGGCTGGGTCCAGGGTTCAAGATGGCATCGCAACAGGGCGGCACCATCCTGCCCGGCGCTTCAAGGCAATCCCATGGCCGAGCGCCGCCCCGCCAGTTGTCGGCGCAACGGGGCGCCCTCAGGTTCTTGCGATGGATGGGAGGAACACATGCCGACGATGCCAGGGCTCGACCAGACCGCGCGAGCCATCGTTGCTGATGGAAAGGGCATCCTGGCGGCGGACGAGACAGTCTCCACGATCACGAAGCGCCTGACCGCGCGCGCGATCGAGTCGACCTCGGACAGCCGCCGCGCCTACCGCGAGATGCTCTTCAGTGCGCCCGACATCGCCGCGTTCATCGGCGGTGTCATCCTGCAGGACGAGACGATCCGGCAGGACAGCTCGACAGGCATCCCGCTGCTGGAGTTGCTGGTGGGTCGCGGCATCATCCCCGGCATCAAGGTCGACACCGGCGTCCACCCCCTGGCCGGCGCGCCGGGAGAGTTCGTCGCCGAAGGGCTCGACGGGCTCCGCGCGCGGCTCGAGGAGTACCACGAGCTGGGTGCGCGCTTCGCCAAGTGGCGCGCGGTCTTCATCATCCGCGACGGGCTGCCGACCGCGAAGTGCATCCACGCGAATGCGCACGCGCTCGCGCGCTACGCCGCCCTCTGCCAGGAGCAGGGCCTGGTGCCCATCGTGGAGCCTGAGGTCCTGATGGAGGGAGCGCACGCGCTCGAGCAGTGTGAGGACGTGACGGGGCGCGTGCTGCAAGCGGTCTTCAACGAACTCTTCGACGCGCGGGTGTCCCTGGAAGGGATGTTGCTCAAGCCGAACATGGTCACCGCGGGCCTCCGTTGTGCGAGGCAGGCGTCGGTGGACGAGGTGGCGGAGGCGACGTTGCGCGCCCTGACGCGCCATGTGCCGCCCGCGGTCCCCGGGGTCGTCTTCCTTTCCGGTGGACAAGACGCTGTCCTGGCCACCGAGCACCTCAACGCCATCAATGCGCTGGGCGGCCCGAAGCCCTGGAAGCTGAGCTTCTCCTACGGACGCGCGCTGCAGGACGAGGCGATGGAGGTCTGGCAGGGCCGGCGTGAGCACGTGCCCGCCGCCCAGCGGATGTTCCACCACCGCGCCGGGTGCGACAGCGCGGCGGCCCTGGGCAGCTACAGCGGCGACATGGAGGGCGAAGCGGGCTTCGCCGGGGCGACGGAGCCTCCCTCCATCCACGACGAACCCGACTCAACACTCCACACCCAACACTGATGGGAGACATGTCATGGCACATCCGACAGGGACCGGATCATCCGAGGAGTCTGGGTCGTCATGGTCCGCCAGGGAGCAAGGCGAGGGGCCCTCCACGCCGGCCAGGGAGCGGACCCAGGGAGGTGGACCGCTCACCACCAGGGAAGTGGAGTTGATGAACGCGTACTGGCGCGCGTGCAACTACCTCGCGGTGGGGATGATCTACCTCCAGGACAACCCGCTGCTGCACAGGCCCCTGGTGCCCACGGACGTGAAGCATCGGCTGCTCGGCCACTGGGGCGCGAGCCCGGCGCTCTCGTTCGTCTGGGTCCATCTGAACCGCCTCATCGTCGAACAGGGGCTCGACGTCGTCTTCGTGGCCGGGCCGGGCCACGGCGCCCCGGGCGTGCTCGGACCGGCGTATCTCGAGGGCACCTATTCAGAGGTCTATCCGGACAAGAGCCCGGATGAGGAGGGGATGCGGAAGTTCTTCAAGCAGTTCTCCTTCCCCGGTCACATCGGCAGCCACGTCACCCCGGAGACGCCGGGCTCCATCCATGAAGGCGGCGAGCTTGGCTACAGCCTCTCCCACGCGTACGGCATGGCCTTCGACAATCCCGACCTCATCGTCGCCTGCGTCGTGGGTGACGGCGAAGCCGAGACCGGGCCGCTCGCGACGGCCTGGCATTCGAACAAGTTCCTCAACCCCGCGCGGGACGGCGCCGTGCTGCCCATCCTGAACCTCAACGGGTACAAGATCGCCAACCCGACCATCCTCGCCCGCATCAGCCCGGAGGAGCTCGAGTCCCTGTTCGTCGGCTACGGCTACAAGCCCTACTTCGTCGAGGGCAGCGACCCGGCCCAGATGCACCAGAAGATGGCGGAGACCCTGGAGCGCGCCGTCGAGGAGATCCGCGCCCTGCAGAAGACGGCACGGCAGACGGACACCCCGACGCGTCCGCGCTGGCCCATGATCGTCCTGCGCTCACCCAAGGGCTGGACCGGTCCGAAGGAGCTGGATGGGCACAAGCTGGAGGGCTCCTGGCGCTCACACCAGGTCCCCTTCGCCAACGTGCGGGAGAACCCGTCGCACCTGAAGGCGCTCGAGGACTGGATGCGCAGCTACCGGCCCGAGGAGCTGTTCGACGCGCAGGGCAGACTGAATCCGGAGGTCAGGTCGCTTGCACCCAAGGGGTCGCGGCGGATGAGCGCGAACCCACACGCCAACGGCGGCCTGCTTCGCAAGACGCTCAGGCTGCCCGACTTCCGCGACTATGCGGTCAAGGTCGGCACGCGCGGCACCACGCTGCATGAGAACACGAAGCCCCTGGGCGAGTTCCTGCGCGACATCATGCGCGACAACCCGACGAACTTCCGCGTCTTCGGCCCGGACGAGACCGCCTCGAACCGGCTCCAGGCCATCTACCAGGTGAGCAAGAAGGCCTGGATGGCGAACCTGTTGCCAGAGGACCTCGACGGGGGCGAGCTCGCGCGGGACGGCCGCGTCATGGAGATGCTGTCGGAGCACACGCTGCTCGGCTGGCTCGAAGGGTATCTGCTCACCGGGCGCCACGGCCTCTTCCACACGTATGAGGCGTTCGCCCACGTCATCGACTCCATGTTCAACCAGCACGCCAAGTGGTTGGACATCAGCAAGAACCACGTGAGCTGGCGGGCGCCCGTCGCCTCGGAGAACATCCTGCTCTCCTCGACGGTGTGGCGTCAGGACCACAACGGGTTCTCACATCAGGACCCGGGGTTCATCGACCTGGTGACCAACAAGTCCGGCTCGGTCACGCGCATCTACCTGCCTCCGGACGCCAACACGCTGCTGGTGGTGGCGGACCAGTGCCTGCGCAGTACCGACTGCGTCAACGTCATCGTCGCGGACAAGCAGAAGCACCTGCAGTTCACCAGCATCGACGAGGCCGTCTCCCACTGCGCCAAGGGGTTCGGCATCTGGAAGCGGGCCAGCACGGACCAGGACGCGGAGCCGGATGTCATCATGGCCAGTTGCGGCGACGTCGCGACGCAGGAGGCCCTGGCCGCCGCCTCCATCCTGCGCGCGCGCGCGCCGAACCTGAAGCTGCGCTTCGTCAACATCGTCGACCTGTTCAAGCTCCAGTCGTCGGCGGACCATCCGCACGGGTCCACCCAACGGGAGATCCAAAGCCTGTTCCCGCCGGGCAAGCCGATCATCTTCAGCTTCCACGGCTACGCCTCGCTCATCCACAAGCTCGCCTATCGCTTCATCAACCACGAAGACCTGCACGTGCATGGCTACCGGGAGAAGGGCAACATCAACACGCCCTTCGAGCTGGCGATCCTGAACGAGACGTCCCGCTTCCACCTGGTCATCGACGTCATCGATCGCGTGACGGGGATGCAAGCAAAGGCAGGACACCTGAAGGAGGAGATGCGCAACGCCATCCTCGACAACCTGGCCTACGCGCACGAGCACGGCAAGGATCGTCCTGAAATCGCCGACTGGACCTGGCCGGACTGAGAGGGGTTCACGCATGGCGCGGCGGACGTTCAAGACGGGTGGCGTGCCGGACGCGCTGCTCGTGCTCAACGCCGGCTCTTCGAGCCTGAAGTTCTCCGTCTTCCTCGATGAGGAGCCCCTCCGCCTCCTCCTGCGGGGGGAGTTCGAGGAGCTGTCGACCCGTCCGCGGTTCGTCGCGCACGCGGACGGTGCCGTCATCAGCCAGAAGGATTGGGCCCCCGGAACGCAGCTCGGGTACACGGGCGCCACCGACTTCCTGTTCGCCTGGGGTCGGGAGGGCGTCCTCGGCGGGCACCGGATCGCGGCCACCGGCCACCGGGTGGTCCATGGCGGCATGCGCTTCTCCGGGCCCGCCCTCGTCGACGCGGCGACCCTGGCGGAGCTGGAAGCGCTCATTCCGCTGGCGCCGTTGCACCAGCCCCACTGCGTGGAGGCGATTCGCGCCGTCACACGGACGGCGCCAGCGGTGCCGCAGGTCGCATGCTTCGACACCGCGTTCCACCGCACCCAGCCCCCCGTGGCCCAGGCCTTCGCCCTGCCCCGCCGCTATGCCGACGAGGGCGTCCGCCGCTACGGCTTCCATGGCCTCTCCTACGAATACATCGCCTCCACGCTGCCGCGCACGGCGCCCGGGGCCGCCGAAGGACGCACGGTGGTGGCGCACCTGGGGAACGGCGCGAGCATGTGCGCCCTGCTCCGGGGACGAAGTGTGGCGACGACCATGGGCCTCACCGCCCTGGATGGGCTCATGATGGGCACCCGCTGCGGCGCCCTGGATCCCGGAGTCCTGCTCTACCTGATGGACCGGTACGGCATGGACGCGCGCGCGCTGGAGCGGCTCCTCTACCAGCAATCCGGTCTGCTGGGCGTCTCCGGCGAATCCAGCGACATGCGCGAGCTGCTCAGCGCCTCCAGCGCCGCCGCCGCTGAAGCGCTGGAGTTGTTCGTCTATCGCATCCATCGTGAGCTGGGCTCGCTCGCGGCGGCGCTGCACGGCCTGGACGCCGTGGTGTTCACGGGCGGCATTGGCGAGCACTCCGCGCCCATTCGCGAGCGGGTCTGTCGCGACGCGAGCTGGCTCGGGTTGGAGCTTGATGAGGAGGCCAACGCTCGCGGAGGCCCCTGCATCACCCGGTCCGGCAGCCGCGTCTCCGCCTGGGTGATTCCCACGGATGAAGAGGCGATGATCGCCCTGCACACCCGGCGCGTGCTGAGCACGACTGGTCTCGCACCCGGGCCGCAGTGAGAGCGTGTGCCCCCCTGCCCGGCCCCCCCTGAAGGAGCGGTGTGCGGACAGGCGGCCCATCCCCACGCTCCCCGCACCACGCGGTCTGGTGCCCAAAGGCGGTCGTCATGCGATGGAACACTTTGCTTCCCCTTGCCCTGCTGGCGTTCAACGTCCCCGGGAGCGCGCGTGCCCAGACGGTGTCTGGCACGGACGCGGACACGACAGGCTTCACGACACAGGGGATCGAGGTCCCCGAGCGGCACTTCATGTTCAACGTGGGCGGTGGCCTCTCCTTCCCCATCTCCGACGCGGGGGACCGCTTCGAGACGGGCGGCGGCTTCCAATTGGGCGCCGGCTACCAGTTCCATCGGAGCTTCGGCGTCATGGCGGAGTACTTCTACAGCGGCTATGACATCCGGTCCGACGTGCTCACCGGGACTGGCGTCGACGGCAACCACTACATGCAGTACGGCAGCCTCAACGCCGTCTGGAATGTGATTCCCCGCAGCACTTTCGGCTTCTACTTCATCGCCGGGCCGGGCCTGTACTACCGCCAGGTGGAGCTGCTCCAGTTGTCGGGCGTCGCGGCCGTCCCGTACTGCGACCCGTGGCTGTACTACTGCGCCACGGACGTGGTGGCGGTCTCGGAGATCATCGGCTCGCGCAGCAGCACGGACTTCGGACTCGGCGGCGGCGTCGGCCTCACCCTGAAGATCAACGGGGAGCTCCGCTTCTACGTGGAGGGGCGCTACCACTACATCTTCGGCCAGAGCTTCGACGTGCCGGGCGGCGACTCGCGCAAGGCCGACGGCCAGTACATCCCGGTCAACTTCGGCATCCGCTATTGAGCCTGGGCTTTCGCGTCGGGGCGTGACGCAAAGGACGAGGGGCCCGAACTCCCGCTGGCGTGGAAGTCCGGGCCCTGCGTCCATGGGGCCGTTGTCCGGCCCGGGCCGCGGTGCTCGTCAGGCCAGGGGCTGGGACGCGGGGCCGTTCTTCAGCTCCTTGCGCACCGCCTCGCTGACGCGGTCGCGGACGACGTCCGCCATGCGCTCACGGAGCTCCTCGCCCACGCGATCGCGGACGGCGGCCACGATGCTCTCGGTGTCGACCTGGCCGGGCCCCTGCGACTGGAAGCCGCCCATGGCCTGCTCACCGTACCCGCCGCGCATCGTCGGGCCCATCGAGGCCATCGACTCGCGGATGGCGTCAGCCATCCGCTCCTTCAGCGCCTCGTGCAGGTGCTCGCGGAGGTTCATGGACAGCCGCTCGTGGAGGGTGTCGACCAGGCGCCCGCGGAGCACCTCGGCCAGGCGCTCCGGGTCGATCTGGCCGACGCCCTGCCGCTGGACGCCCGCGAAGCCCATGGTGCGCTCGCTCATCCGGGTGCGCAGCTCATCGCCCAGCCGCTCGCGCAGCGTGTCGCGCATGCGCTCGCGCAGGCCGCTCTGGACGCGCTCGCGGATGCCGTCCGCGATGCGCTCGCGGACGATGTCGGCGATGCGCTCCGGATCGATCTGGCCGTAGCCCTGCATCCGGCGCTCGGACAGCGCGGAGCGCAGCGTCTCCACCAGGCGCTCCTTCAGCGCCTCGCGGACGCGCTCGCGCACGGCGGCGTGAATCCGCTCGGACATGGTGTCGGCGAGCCGGGTGCGGATGGCGTCGGCGATGCGCTCGGAGTCCATCGGCCCGAAGCCCTCCATGCCCATCCGCCGCTCCATCATCGCGGTGCGCAGCGCATCCCCCAGACGCTCGCGCAGGGCGTCGCGGACGCGCTCGCGCACGACGTAGCCGAGCCTGTCGCGCAGGGCGTCCTCGAGGCTGTTGCGCACGCGCTCGGCGATGCGGGGCGTGTCGATCTGGCCCCCCTGCTGGAGGTTCATCATGTTCTCGGCCAGGGCGCCGCGCAGCGCTTCGCCCAGTCGCTCCCGGAGCACCTCGCGCACGCGCTCGTGCACGCCGCTGGTGATGCGCTCGCGGATGTTGTCGGTGAGGCGGTTGTGGACGGCGTCGGCGATCTGCTCCGCGTCGAACGGCTGCCCGCCACCCTCCCCCTGCTGCATGTTCATCGCGCGCTCGCTCAACACGCCGCGGACCGCTTCGCCGACGCGCTCACGAATCTCCATGCCGATCCGCTCCTCCAGCCCGGAGACGACGCGCTCGTGCACCGCGTCGGCGATGCGGGCCTTGATGGCTTCACCAAACATCTGCTGTCCCTGCATGGGGAACTGTTCCTTGCTCATTGAGCTGCCTCCTGGCGCTGCGGATAGAGCGGCAGGTGAGAAGAGTCCCGGCCTGCTGCTCAAGGCGGACTGATAGAGCCAGACGCAGTCGGCGGATACAGGGCCCGGGTCCAGCGCGGGTGTTGGCGCGTGTCCCGCGAAGTGCCCTCGCTGGGCGGGCTGGACACGCGTGAGCATGAACCAGCGGACTGCGGTCCCCGGCTTCCGGGGATGGGAAAAAAATTGGAACACCGGATGCGGGGGGAGTCCCCTGCCTGTCGAAGTGCGCACCCCCGGCAGCACGGGGGCGCGTGCCCGGGATCAGGGGAGTATCCGGCGCCTCGGCCCTCCGCACCGCGATCCTGTGGGCTGCGCCGCGCAGGGCGGCTCCCCTGGGGCGAAGGCTTTCACGCATCACGGAACCTCACTTGAAGAGCGGTCGCGCCATGCGGCCCTTCTCCCACGTTTCGGATGACCCTGGCCTGGGGCAAGGGAGGGCCCGTGGAGAGGAGAGAAAGAAGAGGCGCTCCCGCCGGATGCTGTCCCTGGACCACGAACCCTGACAGTCGAGCATCACCAATATTCCTGCTGCGCAGGCGTCTACAGGGCACCCTGAGAGGAAGGGCCTTCGAATGCGCCAACCTGTTCGCACGCTCCTGATGACCTGCCTTTGTGTCCTGTCGGCTTGCAAGCCCAGCGACATCACGCCCCGCCCCATCCCCCCTGGATACGGCTTCCCGGGTGACCGGAATGAGATCCAGGGGTGGGCGGATGCGTGGAACACCGCGCGGATCACCACCAAGGCCTGGAACCTCTGGGCGGGTCTGCATGCCGATTCCGGGGAGGTCTACCCGGGAACCGGGCTGCCCATGCCCGTCTGGGACACCTGGAACGGGGAGGAGATCTTCCCGGCCCCGAATCAGCCGACGCCAGACCCGTCGCAGCGCAAGGCAACCCATGCCTTCCACGGGCCCCGGCAGTTCCATCATCCGGCGGGCTCGGGCCCGGCCGTCACCCCGACCGAGCAGCTCGTCTCCTTCAACAAGTTCAATCCGGAGATGGCCGCGTACCTGACGCAGGCCCATCCGCTCACCGCGGGGGGACCGCCCTATTACTACAACCAGTTCACCAGCTTGGCCGCGCTCAACAGCCAGTGGCCAGCCAACACGCCCATCGCGCGGCGGGCGGTGCAGCAGGCGCCATACACCGCGCCCTCCGCGGGGAAGCGGGGCTCGGCGGCCATGGAGCTCAAGCCCGTGCTGTACCTGGTCAAGAAGAGCCAGCCCACCCCGGTGCCCGTGTGGAGGGGATTCGAGGGCAGTCTCCATTCCGCCACCTGCACGCCCGAGCAACAAGAGCAGGACCAGTGCCATCCGACGCCCTCGCTCTGGCTGACGTGCGCCATCGTGGATCCCACGGCGCCGGCGAATGCGCCCATCGCGGAGGCCAGCGCCGAGCAGATCCAGCGCGTCGCGCCCCTCATCGCCCAGGCGAACAACGCCAATCCCGGGGCTCCGATCTTCAGTTGCCAGCGCTACCTGCATGCGCCGCTCTCCGCCCTCTACTCCTTCCGGATGAGCGCCGACGAAGCCCAGGCCTTCAACAGCACCAACATCGAAGGGCTCCAGGCGGAAGCAGGCGATTTCGCCGTCCTTACGGCCATGCACGTCAACACCAAGGAGCTCGTCAACTGGACCTGGCAGACCTTCTGGTGGCAGCCAGGCCTTGACGCGCCCGACGACTTTCCCGGAAGCAAGAAGGGGATGACGGACAAGGTCACGGGGGCGGGGCGCAACTATGCGATGTGCACCGCCTATCGCCAGACCCAGGGCGCGGGGAGCAACAAGATGGTCGTCTGCTTCAATCCGTACCTGGAGACCTCGCCGAACATCCCCCTGGGCGTCCAGAGCAACTGCATGACGTGTCATGGCACCGCGGCCGTGGGCAGCGCCTTCGTGAACACCGCCAGCAGTCCGCCCGCCGCGTGGGCGCCCCAGACGCCCTCGTATCCCTGTGACTACAAGACACCCATTGATTTCGCCACGTACCCGTGGCTCGCGGGCTTCACGAGCACGGACTTCTCCTGGGCGATTCCCGCGGATCCCCAGCCACTCCCCCAGAGCCCGAACAACCTCCCACTCGTCGATACATTGAACTGTCCTTGAGCCGTCGTGAGGAACGGAGTCGGAACGACTGACACAGCAGGGCTTCCACCGCGGCCTTGCGAGTGGATGTGGGCATACGTCTTGAATCATGCTCAACCCGCCGTCCGGCAACTATCTTTACCAGGGAAACAACCCATTCTCGTATAGGGCGGCTGTCGGGTTTGGGCCGGAATCCGACAGTCATTCATTGTCCCTGGGTTCAACATGTCCTTGCGTCGTCTGTCGTTGTGGCTCGTTCCCACCTGCGCGGCCTGGCTCGGCTGCGGAGAAGCCGTGCCTCCCACCGGGCAGGTGGACCCCCTGGATGTGACCGTGGAGGACCCTCGCGAGGGCACGGCGGTCATCTCTGGCGAGGAGTTCCTGCCGGGCTGTGGTGAGCCCGACGCGGGCTCCGGTGAGGCGGACGCGGGCACGCCCGACACCTCCGTGCTGGTGACGGCCGACAGCCGCTTCCACTCCAGCACAGGGGTGACGGTGGTCCCGGAGGACCTGAGCGGCAATGACCTGGAGATCCTCATCCCCCAGGGCACCGGCTATGCGCGGCGCACGGGCACCCCGGTGGCGGGGGGCATGCGCTTCGACAACGTGCCGGACGGCGAGTACTTCCTGCGCTTGAACCGGTTCTACTACCTGTCCCGCGAGCGCCATTTCGACCTGGGCCGCAACCGGATGGGCCGCCCGGACGCTGTCTACTCGCCCTTCTCCGAAGGGACCGCGGCCCTGTCCCTCACCCAACTGGCGCCCTGGCAGGAGTGGACGACCCTCAACGACCCGGGCAGCAGCCTCCAGCTCATCAGCGGGGACGTGGACGTGTACGCCCCGCTCAGTCTCAACGAATACGTGTCGGTCGGGGCCACGACCCTCAACGACCCGTCCGCCTGGATCTACAACAGCACCGGCCGGGGGCTGCCCGTCCTGGACCCCGCGAAGGGCGACCACCTCTACCTGAACCAGCTCAATTCGGTGGCGGCCGGGACGATGCCGAGCGGCGCGCCCATGTCCTACCAGACGGTGGTGAACAGCCTCCAGCCGCCGTCCTTCGCGTTCACGCCGGACGGCACCACGCCGCTGCCGCTGTCAGGCGCCCTGCAGCCCGTCGCGCAGCAGCCCTTCTCCATGGAGTGGCGCCTGTCCGAGTTCACCCGCTGGCGGACGGACTCGAACCCCACGGGCACGCTGAGCTACTCCGCGATGTCCCTGTCGCCCATGCCGTTTGGCGACCAGGACGGCTGGGTGGGCTACCAGGGTGAGCTGTTCACCCTGAGCCTGCCGCGCGGGGAGGACGGCGTCATCGCGAGCCGGCTCGCCTACGGCAATCCCTATCCTTCGAGCTGGGGCGTGGTGGCCACCGTCAGCTATGCGTTCCGGTCCGCGACGCCGGTCGTCATCGGATCCCGCACCCACTACCCCAGCGGCAACGTCTACGTCACCGACCGGCTGGATCCGCTCATCGCCAGCCCCATCCAGCCGCCCATCTCTCCGCCCCGGCAACTGCGCATCGACGGCGTGGATGCCTACACGTCGCGCGTGGTGGGCACCACCCAGCCGGTGTTCACCTGGCAGCCGCCCGTCCTGGGAACGCCGAAGGCCTATGTGCTGTCCATCATCCAGTTGATCGGCACCTTCGACGCCGCTCCGACGCTGCGCTTCTACGTGCCCGGGGACCGGACGCAGGTCCGCCTGCCGCCCAACGTGCTGCTGCCGGGCGCCACGTACTACGCGCGCGTGGCGGCGGACGGCTCGCCCCACTACGAGCCCTGGCGCGCCCCGTTCATCACCGCGGAGAAGCTGCCCGCCGTCAGCTCGGACACGTTCAGCGCCGTCTTCACCACGCCGTAGTTCCATGAAGGTCCCGCCCGCCACCGCGCACCCTGGCGGTGGCGGGGGGATGGGGCTCATGGGCCGCCGGACCTCATCCGGTGGCCGGCTTGCGGCAGGAGCACGGGGCAGCTACCTTCGGGGAAGTCCCTGCATCCACGCAGCCGGTCTCGCCAGCCGGTCCCAACTCGGCGTCTGATTTGTCTTCGGTCCCCAGTCTGGTGTGGTCGTCGCGCGAGAACATCCGCGCGCAACTGCTGTCCCTCCTCGAAACGGTTCCGCTGGAGAGCGTCGACCTTCGAGTTCGGGTCGTCCGCCTGCTCGGAGTTTTCGGAGGGCCGGAGCTGACACCCCTCCTGCTCGAACGGTTCTTCGATGAACGGGAGGGGCTCTCCACTCGAAACAAGGCGCTCGAAGTGCTGGTGAAGCAAGGCGCACCGCTCTCCGGCCCGGACCTCACCCGGATCAGCGAAGTCCCCCCGCTCATCTGCCCCTGCTGTTGCCCGTCCACGGAAGCGCTTCTCACGTTGGCCCGAACGGAGGACGCCTGGGACGCCGCGGAGGCCGTACTGCTCAAGTGCTCGCCCCAACTGCGCGCGCACGTGCTCGCATCCACGGAACGCACGCGCTTTTCCCCACGGCTCGTCGAGTGGCTCTATTCGCGCTGGTTCCTGTACGACCGCCATCCGCTCGCGGAGGGAGATGCCTGGGACCGACGGGCCAATCTCCGGGTGGCGGTGGCGCACCGTGAGCGCCCGGAGGCCAGGAGGCTCCTCGATGCGTGGGCACGCGACGCAGCCGCCGAGGTGCTGAAGTCCCAGCTCCAACAGTCCATCAACGTGCTGTTGCTGCTGCCCTTGCCGGACCTGCTTGCAGCCGTCGGCCCGGAGGCGCTGCTGCGCCTCCTCCATCGCATCGTGCGCGCCGAGAGTGTGGCCCAGACGGTGCCCTACGGCCTCCAGCAGAGCCCGCCGGGGAGCGCCCGGGCCCTGGAGCTGCTCGTGGAGTGGCGCGAGGCTCGCCCCCTCCTGCGTTCGTTTCTCTGTGACTTCGACATCCCGGACGGAGTGCGGCGCTTGCTGCTCCATCACCTCGTTGATCACGACCCCGCCATGGCGGTCCGATGGGCGCTCGCCGCGATGCGGTATCCCGACAACGCGGCCCTCGTCCGTTTCGTGCTCCAGGGCGCGGCCCGGCAGCCCGCTCCCGGAGACCGGCCCTTGTTCCTGGCCGCGCTGCAGGGCGAGGACGCGGAAGGCCAGGGCTTCGCGCTGGAGGGATTGTTCGCCCTGGGCGAGTCGGGCGCTGGCTGGTGCGACCGGCTCACCTCGCTTGTGCATTCGAGCGACGAGCCCGTGCGCCTCCGCGCGGCGGCATGCCTTGTTCGAGAGGGCCAGCGTGAATGGCTGCCGATGTTGAGACAGGCGGCGCTCGAAGCACCGGAGCAGGGGCTGCGCGCGGAGGCGGTGCGCTGGCTTGGCCAGGTGGACGCGGAGGCCAGCCGGCCCATGCTGAAGCAGGTGCTCTCCGAGGTGGCAACGTCTTCACACCCGAATCACGCCTCTGGCGCGGACGAAGCAGCTCGGGCCCTCTCCCGGCAGGGAACGGCCGAGAACCTCTCCGCGTTGCTCGACGCTGCGCTGCGAGGCTGCTGCTCGCCGAGCATCGACCGGGAGCTGGAGGACCATCTGGCGCGACAGGAAGGACGTCTGGCGAAGGGCGTCCTTCCGCCCGGGTCGCGCTGACCGCCGGGGTTCATGCCGCAGAGCGAATATCCATGTCCCCGCCACGAGCGCCGGGGGACATCCGCGCCGGGATCATCGAAAAGCCCTGCCCCATGGGGTTCGACCAGGGCCGCTCTCCGGTTTCATCTCCATCCGAGCACCAGGGCCGCAGGCACTCGCGGCGCGGTGGCCGCGATGGGCGACCCGCAGGGGCGGGCCCGCCGGGAGGGATTCCCCGGGGGCCCGCGGCGACTTGCGGCGCGGAGGATCGGCCTCAGTAGATGCGGAAGTCGTATCCCGGCGGGTCCTGATTGTAGACGTTATGGCCCGAGCTGTTCAGGTTGCTGATCCGCACGTAGTACGCGGAGTTCGCGGGGACGCTGAGCGTCACCCGGGAGGCCTTGCAGGACCAATCGTACCAGACGGAGCAGATGTCATTGTTGGAGGCCACGAGCGCCCCGGGGGCGCCGTTGGCGTAGGCATACACCTCCAGGAAGGTGTCGGCACCGTTGAGGTTGTAGGTCTCGAACTTCGCCGTCATCGCGCCGCCAAAGTAGACGGCGATCCAATCCACGTCCCCCAGCTCGTGGAAGTTGAGGCCCGTCAGGGGAGAGCCCGGGTAGGCGGTGAACTGGGCCGCCGTGTCGTTGTCCTCATAGGCGTCCGGAGGGGGCAGGTGGCAGTACGGAGAGGGCGGGCTGAAGCCGTCGGGAGCACAGAATCCAGCCGAGCAGATGCAACTGCCACGGCAATCCGCGCCCGTGTCGCACTCCCGCCGGGGCGGCGCGCCGCAGTCCGGATTCGGAGGGCCGAATCCGTCAGGCACGCATTGGTTCGCGGAGCACATACAGGCGTCGGCGCAGTCCAGTTCGCTGCCACAGTAGCGGTACGTCGTCAGCGACGACTCCGTCACCGCCTCCACGCTGGCCGGCCCCGTGTCGCGCTCCAGGAGCGTCGTGTCACCGCAGGCCGCGGACAGCAGCGCCAGTCCAAACACGAGAGGAATCAATCGGGTCCGCATTCGCACGTTTCCTTTGCTGGGGAGGACTCCTCCCAGGGTGAAGTCGTGGAGGACTTAGCGCGCGGGTCACGAAATATCAAATTAAACAGACTTTACTGGATATCTTGAAAATTATGCCATGCCAGCGTCCCCGCATCCAATGACAGACAGGGGGACGAGCGCACGGGGACACCTGCCCGCCACCGCGCGCGGACGTGCGAGCTGATTCCCCGGTGATGCGCGTCGCGACGCGGTCTCCCTATCCTTCTCCATGGACCCGAAAACGAGCCTCCCGGGCAAGACGCACCACTACGTGCCCACGCCCTTCCCCGAGTCCAGGGCCTTCCCCTGGGATGAGCTGCTGGAGCCCACGCAGCGGGGGCTGTACGAGTTGCTGTCCTGGCTGGAGGCCGCCTGCGGATGCAGCCTGGGTGAGGGGAAGGTCCGGGACGAGCACCTCTCCACCAGCCTGCTCATCTCCGGCCCCCGGGGCGCGGGGAAAACCACCGTCCTGCTCAGCGCCGTCCAGGCCCTGCGCGACTGGAGGGCGTTCCTCGGGCTGAAGCCAGGCGGGCGCCTGGGGGCGGAGACGCACGAGGCGGTGGCTTCGGGGCCGGAGGCGATGCGCAGGGACCTGTGCACGACGCTCGAGCGCATCGAGGGGCGCGTCGTCTGGCTGGAGCCGCTCGACCTGGAGCCGGTGCCCCCGGGCGCCAACCTCCTGGCCACCCTGCTGGTGCGCGTGCGCGCGGCCCTGGATGCGCCCCAGGAGGGCGCGTCCGCGCGAGGCGGGCATGGCAGGTGGTCCTCCTCCATCCTCGAGGAGAGCGCGGAGGAGGCCTGGGGAAAGCTGGATCACCTCATCCGGGATGCCTCGTTCATGTGGGAGGACAGCGCGTCGACCACCGACACACGCGCGCGCGCGGAGCAGCAGATCAAGGCCGCGGAGATCTACGCCAACTTCCAGCAGCGCTTCGCGGGGGCCATGGAGAACGTGGCGAAGACGCTGTCCCTGCCCCGCTTCGGCACCGCCAGGGGGGAACAGGTCATCCTCGTGCTGCCCATCGACAACGTGGACCGCAGCATCGAACACCTCCACAACATCGTGAAGCTCACCCGCATGGTGGCCAGCCCCCGGCTCTGGTTCGTGCTGGCCGCGGGCCACCAGGAGTTCCAGCTCTTCATGGAGCGCTCCTTCCAGAAGGAGCTCATCCTCTCCGGGCAGGCGGGGATCGGGGCCGTGGGCCAGGACGAGACGCTCTCCATCGCCCGGCGCCAGTCCGCCACCACCCTGCGCCGCGCGCTGCCCCCCAGCTACCGCATCAACCTGGGCCCCGTGGATCCCTACAAGGCATGGGACTTCCGCCCGCTGGGGGTGGAGGCGGAGGACGGAGCGCAGACGCTGGGCGGCCTGCTGGAGCAGCTCCGGCTGCCCTGCGCCCCGACGCGGGAGAAGACGCAGGTGCTGACCTCCTTCGCGGACCTCATCAACCTGGCGCCCCGGCTCTCCGACACGGTGAAGACGACCTACCGCCTGGCCACGCGGGATGGGCGGGACGCGCCCCTGCGCAAGGTCATCCTCACCCCCGCGGGCAAGCTCGCCCTCCACCTGCCCGCGCGCACCCTGCAGGACCTCTGGCACGCCGCCCGGCGCGAACTCTGGAGCACCCGCGCCTCCTCGGAAGAGCCCTCCGTCGCGGATGGAGAGCGCACCGTCCGGGTGGTCACGGAGATGCTGCGCAACGCCATTGACGAAAGCGACCTGCCGGCCTGGGCCAGCCAGCAGTTGAACAACCGCATCCTCCGGTATGACGAAAAGGGGCTCATCTTCCTGGACCTGACGGGCAAGCCGGTGCGCCGCTCCAAGCGGACCACCCTGTCGGACGTCCTGGAGTGGCCGCACGCGGGGCGACCGGGCAATGGCGCCGCGAAGACGGAGCAGCGGCTGCTCCTCAGCGAGCTGCACCTGCGGCACTTCCACGACGTGGTGCTGATGTTGAGCGACCTGGACCGGCCGGGCCACAGCGTGCCCCTGCCCGGCAACGTGACCGGCTGGTTCATGCTGCTGCACGACGCGCTGATGCTGTTCGAACCGCCCCGGGTGCTGAACCTGGACGTGACGCCCTTCGAGATGAGCCCGGAGCTGGTCGTGACGATGCACGAGCTGTGGGTGGAGGCCGCGCCCCACGAACCGCTCGTCCAGGTGGAGTGCTGGTGGAGCCTTCCCACCTGGAAGACCTTCGTCGAGTTCGCCATCTTCACCGCGCAGTGGAAGGCGTTCCTGAAGCGGACGGCGGACGGGTTCTTCAAGGTCGACAACATGAAGGACTCGCGCATGAAGGTCGGCTCCCACCACCGCTTCATCCAGGCGGCCTGGGTGGAGAACATCTGCTCGGTGTCGGGGCGCAAGCTGGGTGGATGGGATTGGGGCGACGCACGCGACCGGGGGGTGGAGGCGGTGATCCTGGAGCAGGAGCGCGCCAGCGCGCTGGAGCCCTACGAGCAGCGGGTGCGCGGCACGGTGGCGAAGCTCGTGGAGGACATCCGGACGAACAGCGTGGGCTCTGATCGGCTGTGGACGGCCCGGGTGTGGCTGCAGAACGCGCTGCCCCTGCTGGTGCTGCCGGAGTTCGCGCCGGCCCCCGCCCTCAGCGAGCTGCTGCGCTGGCAGTCCGGGGAGGCGGGCGAGAACGAGGACTGGGACGAACTGGTGGCCTACTGGGAGCACCATGGGCCCCGCCTGACGCGGCTGCGCGAGCAGATGGTGCGCGCCGCGGTGGGGCGCTCCGGCGCGTCCGAGGCGCTCCGCCGCCACCTGGGCACGGACGGAGGCCAGCTCACGGGCCTGTACTACGACTGGCTCGACGCCGTGGTGCGGACGTGGTTCCGGGTCATGGACCAGGAGGGCGACCACCTGGAGCTGGAGGCGCTGCGCAGGGTGTCTCCCGTGCAGGACCTCCAGGCGGACCCAGGCCATGGGCACTGAGGGACCGCGCCAGTCCCAGGGGAACCTAGCCCCCCGCCGCGTTCCGGAGGCCTACGTGCGCGCGGAGGTGGCCTGCTTCCCGCTGACCAGCCTCCAGGCCTTCAGGGACGCGCTGACGGAGCTGGTGCCATCGCTGGAGGGACGCGACGCGGGCCCCACGCGGGCGCTCTGGCGCGATTGCGAGAAGACCCTGTCGGAGCACGCCAGCGGCTGGTCGCTGGATCGCCTCATCGCCGTCAGGGACGTGTTCTGGTTCGATTCGCGTCGGCACATCCGCGGCCAGCGGGATCCGCCGCGGCGGGTGTCCATGGCCAGCTATCTGGTGCACCTGGCGGACACCCACCTGGAGCGCCGGCCCGGAGTCACCGTCGTGGCGCAGGACACGGAGGCCGGCGCGGTGGACGCCGTCACGCACTACCGCTGGCTCACGTTCGCCCTGCCCGAGGACCTGTTGATGTCGGCCGTGCCGGTGGAGCCGCCACCCACGCGGGTGGACATCGAACCGCCGCTGCTGATGCGCCACCTGCTGGACCGGGGCGTGACGGAGGTCCACCACCACGTCAACGCGGGCATGGACTTCCCGCTGCTGTGGACCTCGCTGCTGTCCGCCATCGCGGACCCGTCCCTGGATGCACGCCTGCTGTCGGGACCGGGGCTCGTCTTCGGCGACGGCGGGACGATGCTCCGCTGGCTGCTGGCGGCCGCGGTGTCCCGCTGCGTCCTGGCGGAGGTCATCCTGCGAGGTGGGAAGCGGCCGCTGCTGGAGTTCGTGGCGGGCCTGCGCGAGTCGTCCGTCTGGCTGCCCCAGCGCCGCCGGGTGCTGGAGCGGACGCTGGAGGCGCTCTCGCGCGCCCGCCTGGAAGTCCTGCCAGAGGTGGACGAACTGCGCGAGCTCTACGGGGACCTCCACCCGCTCGCGGCCCGTGGCGGCACCGAAGCTCCGGAGACCCTCGACGACGTGTGGCGGCGGTGCGATCCCATCGCCCTGCGGATGGGGCTGCACACGCCCAACGCAGGGGAGCGCTGGTTGGTGCGCTACGGGCTGCGGTGGATGCGGCGGATGGAAGAGGCCGGCACGCCGGATCCGCACTTCGAGCGCCTCTTCTGGCAGGTGCAGCGGGTGCGCTGCCTGAGCTACCGCACCTATGTGCAGCGGCCGCTGACCGCGGGCCTCCAGTGGTTCATCCGCTTCTATGATCGCCTGGGCGCGATGAAGCGGCCCCTGCACGCCGTGCGCGCGGAGATCTCCTACGCGGTGGCGGGGGGCGAGCAGCCCATTGCCGCATTGGAGGTGCGCACCCGCCTCATGGACACCTCCATCCAAATGGCGGAGGAGCTGTGGGGGCTGACGCGCTCGTGGCAGCGGGTGCTGGAGCGCGTGGGGCGGGCCACCAGCGACGGCCGTCAGCCGGAGTTCGGCCTGGTGCTGCACCTGCTCAAGGCGCGGGACCCCAAGCGCCACTGGAGGGAGGGCCTGCCGCCCGCGCATGCGCAGGGCACGTACGCGGAGCCGGTTCCGGAGGGCCTCATCCGCCTGGGAGGCCGTTACGCGGACTACTTCGTCTCGCAGTCGACGCGGGTGGAGGCGCTGGTGGACCTGCTGCGGGCGGTGCCGCTGTCGCTCTGGCTGGTGCGGGGGCTGGACGTCGCGTCGGACGAGCTGAGCGTGCCCACGTGGGTGCTGGCGCCGCTGTATCGCTACGTGCGGTGGGAAGCCGCCCGCGCCGCGGTCCGGCCGGCGGCCCGGGGCGCCCCACCCCTCCAGCTCACGGGCCACGTGGGCGAGGACTACCGGCACCTGATGGAGGGGCTGCGCCGCATCTACGAATGCCTGCACTACCTGCTGGACCACCGGGGCGGGCGGCTGGGACACGCCACGTCCCTGGGAGTGGAGCCAGGGACGTGGGCGGAGTCCGTGGGCGCGGTGATGATGCCGGCCGAGGAGCGGCTGTGGGACCTGGTCTTCGAGTGGCGCCTGTACGGCGGCTACCGGCTGCCCCCGGGCCTGAGCGTGGACACCCCGCCGGGACGGCCGCTGCAGGTGGAGAACCTCATCCGCGAGCTGTCCGAGGGCATCTTCGGCGAGTGCATCGCGCCACACGTCCTGGCGGAAGCCCACCACGTGCTGCACAACCTCTGGTGTCCGCCCCTGGCGCAGGAAGGCGTGGGCGTGGGGCTGGACGCGTTCAGCCGGGCTTCCCGACGGCTGGATTGGATCCGGGTGCGCGACTCCCGGCGCGTCCAGGAGCTCATCGAAGCGTACCGGGAGGACGAGCGCGTGTTCCGGCGCGGACAGCAACTGGTGGACATCCCGCTGGATGCCGCGGAGGTGGCCGCGCTGCGCTCCGCGCAGGACGGCCTGCGCCGGTACGTGGGGGCGCGGGGGACCGTCGTGGAGGTGAATCCCTCCAGCAACCTGCTCATCGGCAACCTGTTGGACTTGCGCAACCACCCCATCCTGCGGCTCTTCCCGCCGCGAGCCGAAGCGGGGGCGCCGCCGCCGGTGCCCATCGCGGTGGGCGCGGACGACCCCATCACCTTCTCCACCTTCCTCCTCCGGGAGTACTCCCTGCTGCACGAAGCGGCGCGGAGCGCGGGCTACTCCGAACGCGAGGTGCACGAGTGGCTGTCCACCGTCCGGCAGACGAGCATGGACGCGCGCTTCACCACGCCCTGGCATCCCAGCGCGGAGCGCATGACGGAGGACCTGCTGGACGCGCTGGGGGCCTTCACGCGGCGGCCCTTGGGACACCTTGGGTCCCGGCCCTCAAGGTGAGCCAGGCCGCCTACTCCGGCTTCGCGCGCTGCTCCGGCTTCGCGCGCTGGGAGGCGCCACCGGCCTCCGGGGCACCGCTGGAAGGCAGCAGCTTCTCCGACTGCCCGAGGAGCCTGCTGAGCACCTTGTTCATGATGGAGCTCAGGAACCGGTCCGCGGAGTAGCCCGCGGCCACGGACAGGGCCGCGAGGGTGAAGAAGACAGCGCGCCAATCCCTCACGACGATGTTCAGCAGGGCCGGGTTGTAGTTGGCGGCCTTCACGGGGTCGCGAGGCACCACCGAGAGGATCAGGTTGGACTGCTCGACGAAGAGGAGCGTCAGGGCCGCGAAGGCACCGACGACGGGCTTCACCATCAGGTGGTAGGCGAAGAAGCGGCTCGTCGCCCCCGTCGCGACGACGAAGCGCTCCTTGGACAGCATGTTGGACACCACGGCGCCCGCGGCGCCCACGAGGCTGAGCAGCAGCATCCCCTGGGGAACGAGCTGTTCGGGCCAGGTCGTGACCAGGGATTGGTTGAACCCCAGCAACGCGATGAGGGAGAGCGTGATGAGCAGGACGGTGCTGAGGATCTGGATGGAGACGTTGATGGAGAGCTGCCAGAAGCTCTTGTCCCCCCGGTCATTGATGACGCCCAGCGCGCCCCGCAGCACGTGCCGGCATCGCGTCAGGCGCTCCTGCTCGGTCAGGGAGGCCTCAGGATCGCTTTCGGGAAGCGCCTCGCCCCGGAGCACGCGGACGCTCCGGGGCAGTGGACCGTCGGTCCGCTCCGCGCCCAGCCAGAGCACCTTCTGGGCCGGGTCCGTCACCCGCCGCTCGAACTGCTGCTGAACCTCCAGCGCGTTGGGCAGCAGCATGTGCAGGGGCATGATCAGCAGTTGCAGGCCGTCCACCTCGTGGATGACCTGCCAGAAGGAGAAGGACCAGCGCCAGAGCGGCCTGTCGAGGCAGCGCCGGGCCACCTCCAGCCGCTGGGCGCACTGCTCCAGGATGACCCGGTCCTCGGCCGTCAGATCCTCGCGGACCTGACACAACTCATGGATTGAAGCGGCGTTCTCCAATCTGTTCCAGAGCAACTGGGTCGCCGAGCCATACCTGCCCCGGCGGCGGCGGAAGCCGACGAGCCCGAGGATGGCGGGAGGAGGACCGTCGGAAGGCAGGGTGTCGGAGGCCGCCATGAGGAACACATGGACACGGCGCGGAGGCCTGCCAATCCGGAAGCGGAAGGTGCGGCAACCGCTGCCCTGGGGTCCTGCTCCCATTCACCGCCGCGCAGGAAGCGCGACGGCCACACCCGTCTTGACGCGCTCCAACGTCACGCTGGTGGTGAAGCTGCGGACGTTCGCGTCGCTGAGCAGGGCGCTCTGGGTGAAGGCGTCGTATTCCTCCATGCTCCCGACGAGGACGATGAGGATGAAGTCCGCCTGCCCGGTGACGTAGTAGCACTGCTGCACTTCGGGGAGCCCCTGCATCCGGAGCTTGAAGCGCTCCAGGTCGGCGGTGCGCTCCTGGTCCAGATCCACCGCGACGACACAGGTGATGGGCAGGCCCACGGCCTTCGGCGCGAGTTCGGCGACCTCACGCCGGATGACGCCGACCTCGCGCAACCGCTTGAGTCGGCGTTGGACGGCCGCGGTGGAGAGGCCCACCTCCTCCCCGATGGTGCGCGCTGGAAGCTGCGTGTCGTGCTGGTAGCGCTCGAGGATCCGCAGGTCCAGGTCGTCGAGGGATGCGTCGTCCTTGTGCATGGCGTCCGGTCCGGGTGCGGCATCTGCGCGCGAAGGGGGGCAACAACGCGGCGTGACGCCTTCCCGTGCAACCTATCCTAGCGGGCATGAATCCAGCCGCGGGAGCGGTTGCCAAGGAGCCTCACCGATGATCGATCATCTGGAGCTTTCGACCCAGGACCTCGCCACCGCGACGGCGTTCTACCGCGGCGCGCTCGCACCGCTGGGCTACACGTTGCACGTCGAGGGCAAGGCGAACGGGTTTGGCGCGGAGCCGGCCCGGCTCGACTTCTGGCTGCGCCCGGGGGAGCCCTCCTCTCCGCGCCCGCACTTCGCCTTCTTCTGCGCCACGCGCACCCTGGTCGACGCGTCGTACCGCGCCGCGATGCAGGCGGGGGGCACGGACAACGGAGCCCCGAAGCTGAGGGTGGACATCCATCCGACCTACTACGCCGCCTTCGTTCGCGATCCCGATGGCCACAACGTCGAGTTCGTCTGCCAGGCCTGACGCCCGGCAACTAATTGACAGTCGGGAACATCCCCGGCCCGGATAGGTTTCCGGACCGGGAGGCGTCCACCCTTGCGCATCAGGTCCATCCAGCCGCTGCTGCGAATCCTCGCCCTGGTCCTCGTCACCCCGGTAGCCCACGCCGCCGGGGCGGGTTCGCCCAGGGCGGGCGAAATCATCACGGAAGCCGGTACGACGAAGACAGCTCAAGGCGAGACGGTCTCCTACGAGCTGGGCACCCTGTTCGTGCCGGAGAATCGGGCGGTCGGGAACAGCCGGCTCATTGGCGTGGGCTTCGCTCGCATCAAGGCGGCGCGGCCCACCGGGGCTCCTCCCATCTTCATCCTCCCGGGAGGGCCCGCGCGCAGCTACCTCAATGCCTTCACGGATGAGGATGCCGCCGCGAAGAAGCAGCTTGCGGGCGTGTTTCCCTTCACCGCCGCCGGTGATGTCGTTGTCATGGACCAGCGCGGCTATTCGAAGCGCGGAGAGGAATTGCTGGTGGCGCGTCCACGCCAGCCCCTGGATCGGCCGCGAACCCTGGCGGCGGATGCCGCGGAGATGGTGAAGCTGGCCCAGGACGCGATGGCGGCGCATCCCGACAAGGACCTCGCCGGGTACACCGTCGTCCAGTGCGCGGAGGACGTGAACGACCTGCGCCGGGCGCTGGGCTACGAGCAGATCACCTTGTCCGGGCAGAGCTTCGGCTCCCAGTGGAGCTTCGCCGTGATGAAGCTCCATCCGGAAATCGTGGCGCGCGCCTGGCTCTCCGGCGTGGAGCCGCTCGACAACAGCTTCGACATGCCATCGCACGTCTTCGCGGTCCTGCAACGGATTGCCTGGGACGCGGACCGGGCTCCTGAACTGGCCCCCTGGCTGCCCAAGGGAGGCGTCATGGAGGCCCTGCGCGCCGTTCACGCACGGCTCGCCAGCGGGCCGCTCCGGGTGAAGGTCAAGGACGCGGCGACGGGCAAGCAGCGCACCGTGGTGCTGGGCCTGGAGGACTTCCGGGCCTCGCTGCTGATGCCCCCGGAGGCCTGGCCCGCGTTCGTGCTCTCCCTCTACCACCGGCACTACGACGACTGGGCGCGCGCGGTCCTCCAGGAGCGTCAGGCGGAGACCTCACCGGTCCGAATCCTCGCCCCGTTGATCGACAGCAGCCTGGGCGTGTCCGCGCAACGTGCGCACCTGCTGCGGACCGACCCGGGCACGGAAGCCCTGGGCATGACGGACTTCGACGCGCTCATCGCCTCCGCGGACGCGTGGCCGACGCCTCCCGTGGAGGAGTCGCTCCGACTCCCGGTCCCGAGCCCCATTCCCGTGCTCTTCTTCCACGGGGACTGGGACACCTCCACGCCCATCGACAACACACTGGGCATGCTGCCGTACTTTCCCAACGGCCGGGCCCTGCTGGTCCACCGGGGCGTGCACCACACGCGCGCCCCTGTGTTCGAACAGCACCCCGACATCCTCCCGCGGGTCATCGCGTTCCTGAAGACGGGGGACACGCGGGACTTCCCCGTCAACGTGTCGCTGCCCGTCCCCCCGTTCCAGAAGCCGTCATTCCCTCCGGGGCGGTAGGGTGAACAGGCGAGGGACTCGAACCCGGCTCGGGCGGTGACGGACGCCACCGCCCGCGCCGGTCCTTCTGGGACTACTGGACGGTGTAGGACACCGTGCCGCTGCAGCTCCCGTTGGAGTAGCAGCCGGCGCGGATCTGGTAGGTGCCCGCCGTCGTGGCCTTGAAGCTCGCGTAGGACAACGTGCCGCAGGCGTCGTCGTTCGAGGCCGCCTGGGTGGTGCCGTTGTACAGGCGCAGGTACGTGTCACCCGTGCCGGAGGAGCCCGGCACCGTGCAGGTGCCGAACTTGAGGGTCTGCCCGGCGGCCAGGGTGACGTTGTGGTTGACGGTGTTCTGGTTGGCGCTGTTGGTGTTGGTGGCGGTGAAGGTGAACGTCACCGGCGTCGGGGGCGGCGGGTAGCCCGCGCACAGGCGCGTGCTGGTCGACACCGCGCAGTAGTCGTCGATGGCCGGCCGCACGTAGGTGATGTCCTCGCCGCGGCAGCCCGTCTCCGTGCAGGTGTTGACGACGCTGCAGCTCCCGCTGGTCTTGTAGTCGGTCTCGCCGCGCACCAGGATGCCGGCCACCGTGTAGCCGCCGTTCTCGTACACGCCCGAGCCCGAGTTGCCGCCGAACGTGTCCGTGGTGCCCACGAAGTAGTCCAGCGTGCCCGAGCGCGCGTCACGCACCGAGCCGCCCGAGTCGATCTTGAAGGGAATGCCGCTGCCCGAGCCGATGACCGTCACCTTGGTGCCCACGGCCAGCGCGGCGTTGCCCGCGCGAATGGGGGCAGGCGTGAAACGCGGGGTGGCCGGCCGGTCCAGCCGGACGACGGCGAAGTCCAGGTTGCGCCCGCCCACCGTGGCCTGCTGGCGCGCGACAATCGCCTGGCAGGAGAAGATGTCCGCGGTCGTCACCGTCTTCATGGTGCCGGCGGCGGTGCGGTAGAAGTTGAAGACGAAGCGCGTGCTGCTGCAGGCCGACGCGCTGGTGATGCAGTGGCCCGCCGTGAGCACCAGGTCGTCGTCGATGAGCGTACCGGAGCAGAAGGCCGGGGTCAGGTCGTCCAGGAAGCGCTCGGAGGCGCAGAGGTTGTACGCGGAGCGCAGCGTGGACGCGTTGAAGGTGACGTTGTCGGGGTTGGTCGCGTTGAAGTCCGACGGGTTCATCAATGCGACGGTGGACTGCTGAGCGCGGTCGCGCAGCGTGGCATCCGCGTGCGCGTACACGTCCATGCGGTTGTCGGTTCCGTAGACGACGGGCTGCTTCTCCGTACCCACGGGAGTGTTGTCGGTGGGCTCAGCCTCCGGGGCCGGGCCGCAGGCCGCGAGGGAAAGGGTACACAGCAGCGTTGCGAGCAGCGTCCTACAGCCGGAAGTCCGGGGGATTCGCATGTGCTGAACACTCCTTGAGGGTGATGGCCGCCCGCCAGGGGGACGAGCAGAGGGCCGCATGCTCGCGCCAACCATGCACTCTCCGCAACGTGTCCTTAACGCGGAGTCACGGTGGTCCCGGGAGTCCCTTCAGAACACGAGGGGAATGGAAACATGCCGCACAGGGACCGTGGTGCACAATTCCTGCGGGATTGAAATCCATTCCCATTCCCGGGTGCTCCCAACGGCCTCAGAGATCGATGAACTCACAGTCGCGCACGAGGACGTTCATCATCAGTCCTTGGACGCGGCCACGAATACCGATCTTGGTTCCCTTTGAAAGGTTCGCAGCCTTCTTCACCTGCTCGTCGGTGATGAAGCATTGGATCTGCGGGATCTCGAACTGCCGTCCGGTGCCGAGCGTGACGTAGACGGAGTTCATGATGTCCTTCTTGATGTCGTCGACAATGCCCGCGGTCTGGATGACCTGGTCCTTGAAGTTCGAGTCAGCGCGAACCTCGTTGTCCGCGTACTCCGCGAGGAGCGTACGAATCTCCACCAGCTTGGGGGCGGGCTTTTCTTGAGCGGCAGTGGTTCGGCTTGACGCCGTCTCCCCTGATGTCGAGCCCTTCTTCGCCGCGCCGATAGCACCGAGGCACGTCCCGAGGAAGCAGAGCGAAAAGAGCCCTCCCACCACGAAGAGGCTCACCTTGAGCACGGAGGTGCCACGGGGCACGGGCGCCCCACACTTCGGACAAGCCGTTGCATTGCTGGCGACGTCATTTCCGCACTGCTTGCACTTCACCAATGCCATTTCCATTCCCTTGCCGGCGCCTGTCGAATGCCGAGTCGGCTCTGGATCAGGATTGGACTTTCAACTGCTCGACACCATCCCCCGCAAGGAGAGGGTGCGAACGACCCCATGGACGACATAGAGAGGCAACCCACCAGGAGCCACTCGATGAGCAGGTATTTCGTCAAACTGAAGGCCCCCAAGGGCCAGACCGTTCCGCCCTTGCTCGCGCGCTTCGCGAAGTGGCTCGCGAAGCAGGAGTACGGCGCGTTCGGGACCTTCGAACTCATGTCATCGAAGGTGCCTGGCGGGCTGCGCGATGCGTGGTGCTTCCTCTCGCTGCCAGAGGGCTCGCTGCTCGCGCTCGTCTCGACGGTGAAGCCGGCGCCCGTGGTGCTGTTCGATTCGGAGTCGGACGTGCTGAAGGTCGTCGCGCCCAGCCTCGAAGCGTTCCTGCTCGCGCTCGGCGCGGGAAAGACGCGCCTGGACGATCTCGACGAGGGTGACGAGCGCGAGGCACTCGTCGCGTGGCTTTCGAAGGAGAAGGTCCAGGCGCCGAAGCCCGTGAAGTTCAACGTGAAGACGTACCAGCGTGACGCCATGCCCGCGCCCGTGGTGAGCGAGGGCGTGAAGAAGCTCGCGCCCCTTCCTCGCGGGCTGGTGTCGCTGCTCGGCAGGCACGTAAGCGACGCGAAGCTCGCCGCGGACTTGAAGAAGCTGAAGCTGCCGACGAAGCTGCCCAAGACCCAGGGCAAACTGAAGGACCTGAAGCGCGGCATCACCGTCAGTATCGGGCGCGACGGAGTGATCCGCGAGGTGCTGCTCGGCAAGAACTACGACGGTCCGCTCGCGTTCAAGCTGCCCTCGGGCGTGAACGACTTCACGGCGACGAAGCTCCTGGGGAAGCCGACCGGCGAACTCAAGAAGAAGGACGGCGGCAAGATCTGGGAGAAGGTCCTCGATGCCAACCGCGGCATCTACTTCTCACGCAGCCGCGGTCACTTCGACTGGTGGTCGGATCACCGGTTCATCCTCAAGACGAAGTGAGTCCAGACGCCACCGGGAGACCCGCTCCTCCCGGTGGACGTCCATCCCTCAGGGGCAGGCGCTCACGGGCACGACCTTCCAGTGCTGGCCGGAGGCCGATGCGGTCCTGGCCAGCACGGGCGCGGTGTTCCTACCGTCGTTGAGGATGTCCAACGACAGGGCTCCCCCCTGCCCCTGGTTCGTCAGCCAGTAGAAGCCGTTGCCCACGGGCGTCACCTTCCACTGCTGCTCCGCGACGGCGGCCGTCTTCACGAGCAGGGGTCGGTTCGTCGATGTATTGGCCAGTGACAGGTCCGCGCCACGCCACAGGGTGGTCAACCGCCAGGCGCCATTCGCCTCGGGCGTCAGCTTCCACTGCTGCCCCGACGCCGTGGCCGTCTTCATCAGCAGCGGCGTGGTGTTGGTGCCGTCGTTGACGATGTCCAGCGACAGACCATCGCCCTGCCACAGCGTCGTCAGCCGGTAGAAGCACTGCGGATTGAAGGACGGGCCCGGGGGCGCTGTCGGCACCTGCCACACCTTCTGGAGCAGCGCCGTCACGGTGGGGTCCACCTTCGCCAGCTCGTCGCGGTTGAACGGCTGGAAGTCGTTGCGGCCGAAGAAGGCCTCGGTGGTCTCCGCGAAGTACTCGCTCACGTTCGACATGGCGTAGGCGCGCTCGGTCGTCGTGGGCTGGCCCGGACCATTGAAGCGCTGCACCAGGTCATAACCCTTGCTCGCGACCGCGCGGGTGTAGGCCGCCTGGAGCTCCGCGGCCGAACCCGCGAGGACCTGATCCGCGTAGGCGTGCGCCAGCTCGTGCAGCACGAACTGGGGCATCCGCTGCGATTCCGCCTCGAAGACGAGGACGTTCGAGATTTCCACGTTCCGGGCCATCGCCGGGTTGCGGCCGTTGCTGCTCAACCAGGCCGCATTGGGATGGTACTCGGCGCGCGCCGGCTGACCGGCGTATTGCGGGGACAGCCACAGCGACACCTTGCGCAGTTGCGTCACGGGTCCCGCCGGGACGACGCGGACGATCTCCTTCAACTGCGCCGCGAGGAGCACGACGGCCTTGTCCGTCGCGGCCTTGTTGGTCGCCGGCAGGCGGGTGTCGACATTCACCGTCCAGCCTTCGATGTTCTGGGTCTGGTAGGTCGGGGTGGCCGCGGACGCGACGCCGGAGCACGCCATCAGCGGCAGGAGCAGCCGGGTAAGCCAGTGCCTTGGATTCATGTTCTCTTTCAGAGTTCCATGCAGTTGAAAGCGATGGGTTCACGCGCCAGCGCCTGACGGATGCCGCTGTAGACCGCGCCATTCGACGCCAGTCCGATGTGCTCCACGAAGATGAGCGGGCACTGCTCCTGCACGGTGATGTTGCACTTCAGCGACTGGCCCTTCGCGTTCGTGCGGTCGCAGTTGTCCATGCGGCCGTTGGTGGCCGCGTCGGTGAACACGTCGAACTGCTTCAGGTTGTTGATGTTGGTGTAGGCGATGGCGTCGTCCGCGGCCCGGACATTGATTTCCTCCAGGAACGGCCCCGCGCGGAGCTGGTGGCAGATGGGGCTGTCCGTGGGCTGGGAGGTACACCCGACCAGCAGCGCGGCCAGCAGCGGGTCCACATGGGTGCCCTTGTGGGGCGTGCCCAGGCTGATCATGTTCTCCACCTGCTTGTGGCCGAAATCGTGGATGAAGGTGCGGGACGTGATGCCGCCCTGGCTGTGGCCGATCAGGTTGACCTTCTCCGCCCCCGTCTTGAGCAACACCTCCGACACCCGGTTCTTGAGCACCTGCGCGCCCTCGCGGATGTCGATGAGCCCGAAGCCCGGCAGCTCGAAGAACTCCACGTAGTAGCCGTCCGCCCGCAGCCGCGCCTCCAGCAGCAGGTAGAGGAACTCCGACGCCATGGTGCCCCCAACGATGATGACCGGGTTCTTGCGGCTCGTCGGCGCGGGGACCGGCGTCGGCACGGCGGCGGTCGTGATGCCACAGCTCACCACGCTGGCCTTCGCCGTACCGGGGTTGGAGATCAACGGCGGATCCGCGGCCAGGCAGGCCCAGGAGCCGTCCGAGGGCTGCGGACCCTGCTGCACCATGAACTCGGCGTGGATGGAGCCATTGCCGGCCCAGGACAGCTCACAGCCGCCGCCCAGCGCCCTGCCCGGCCCCTTCGCGATGGACTTCGGATAGGCCCCCGTCCCCGGGGTGCCCTGCGTCACCGTGCACTGGAGGCTCGGCTTGGGGGTGACCGCCGTGGGCGCCACGCGGCAGGCGACGAGCGACGCCTCCACCGAGGCGTCCTGCGCGTGGTTCGGCGGATCCGCCGCCTGGCAGTACCAGCCCTGGCCACCCGGCGTGGGGCGGGACACCACCACGTTCTCCGCGTGCACGGAGCCGTTGCCGAAGTGGGACGTGTCACAGCCACCGGAGACGACGGTGTAGCCATCGGTGACGAGCGTCGGCGTGAGCGACACCTCCACGACGGGGTTGCGCAGCAGGCCCCCCGTGCGCTTCGTCAGCGTCGTGCATTGCAGGGGCAGGTTCGCCCCGGCCGCATCGGTGGCCTTGCAGTACGTGACGGACGCCCTCGCCCAGGCCGGATTGGAGACGAACGCGGGGTCCGCGCCCTTGCAGCGCCAGCCGAACTCCCCGTCGGGCGCGTTCTGCACCATCACCGCGGCGTGCACGGACTCCAGGCCGAAGCGAGACACCTCACACCCGCCGCCCACCCGGACGTAGCCCAGGCGCTGCCTGTCCAGCGGCACCGTCGCCACGGCCCTCGGGTTGGGCGTCAATCCCACGGCGGGCACGCGCTCCTGGGATGTCTGGCAATCGAGCGTCCCCTGCGCGGCGGCCGTCGAGCCCAGCAACAGCAGCGCGGTGAACAGCACGGCCTGTCTTTTTGAAAAGGTTGTCATTGGAGAGCCCGCCCTTTCACTTCGCCACTTCGCGCAGCGTGATCTCGTAGACCAGCGTCGCGTTGGGGGGCACCTTGCCGGGAAGTCCCTGGGCGCCGTAGGCCAACTGCGGGGGAACGACGAAGCGGTACTTGCTTCCCAGCGTCATGAGCTGGAAGGCCTCCGTCCAGCCCTTGATGCCGTCGCTGACGCCGATGACGGAGACCTTGCCCTGGGCCGCGGAGCTGTCGAACTCCGCGTTCGTGCCACCGACGATCATGCCCTTGAACTCGAAGACCACCCGGTTCGCCGGGCCGGGGCGTGGGCCTGCGGGCGTGGGCGTCAGCACCTGGTACTGGAGGCCGCTCGCGGTGGTGACCACGCCCGGCATGGCCTTGTGCTTCGCCAGGAAGTCCTGCCCCGCCTTGCCGTACTTCGCCGAGTCCGCCGCGAGCTTCGCCTTGCGGTTCTGGAGCATCGCGTTGCGGCCCCGCTCCCGCGCGGTGGTGAGCTCCACCCCGGTCAGCAGGGAGGGCTTTGCCTCCAGGTTGTCCCGCAGGCCCTGGAGCAGCGCGTTGATGTCCAGGTCCGCGTCGTTGCGCTTGAGCGACTCCGCGACGTCCTGCCCCAGGGCGTAGCTGTCCCGCTCCTTGTCCGTCGCGAGCGGTGTGGCGGCGTGGGCGGCCGCCGCGCTGAAGAGCAGGAAGAAGGCAAGAGGTCTCATGGGCACGAACTCCGGGGTGGTTGAGGCAGAAGGAAGCGCTCCGCCAGGAAGCAGCGGCACCCCGCGCTACATCAATTCACGTGCCAGGGTTTGCGACAGCTCCGCGCGCGGGCCCGCCCCGGAACGGCCTGAAAACAGAGACACATGACACGTCAGGGCCGCCCCTGACGCGTCACGGAAACCCTCGCACGAACTGGTCAACGACGGATGTCGATATTTCCCCGCAACCAATTTGAGGACCCCGTGTTGAAGGACGCCGGAGGTGTTCATGAAAGCAGTCGCGCGGATGTGTTCTGTCGGTTTGTGCTTCATGTTGTTGGCATGTGGAGGCGCGGGGAGTCCGGCGTCGGAAGAGACTCACTCGGGGGTGAGTGCCGGAGCACTCGCGGAGGCGAGTCCGCTGGCACCCGACGCGGGCTCACCGTGGAGCGCGGTGGGCACACTGGTGGCGTCGCGGGCCGCGGCGGCGGGGGTGACGCGGATGGGCATCGCCATCTACGACGCCCAGGACCGCAAGGTGTTTGAACAGATGGTGGGTGACTTCACGCCCGACGAGCGCGTGGCGGTGGCGTCGTCCTCGAAGATGGTGTCCGGCGTCGTCCTCTTCGACGTCATCCGGCAGGGCCTGCTGTCGCTGGACTCCACCACCGGCCAGGTGCTCGGGTGGACCGGGGACAAGGCGGGCATCACCCTGCGCCACCTGCTCTCGTTCACCTCGGGGCTGGAGCCGAACCACCCGTGCACTTCCCGGGTCACCCTCACCCTCCAGGAGTGCGTCGCGCAGATCGCCACCGTGCCGGTGAAGGCCCCGCCGGGCACGCGCTTCGACTACGGCGGCGTACACCTCCAGGTGGCGGCGCGCATGGCGGAGGTGGTGACCAACAAGGGCTGGAACACGCTCTTCACGCAGACGCTGGCGACGCCGCTCGGCCTGCCTTCGGGGGTCACCTACTACACGGCGCCGACGCAGATGCTGGGCACCACCAACCCGCTCATCGCTGGAGGGTTGCGCGCGTCCATGAACGAGTACGCGAAGCTGCTCGCGCTCGTCTTCCACCGGGGGCGCTACGCGGGCCTGGAGAAGGGCACCCTGGCCCTCTTCTCCGCCCAGACGCGAGAGCCCTACCCGTCCGTGACGGTGGGCAACTCCCCGATGCAGGACGTGGGCTATCCCTACCGCTATGGGCTCACGGCGTGGCTGGAGTGCAGCCCCGTGCCCGTCCTGGGATGCCCCAGCATCAGCTCGCCCGGCGCTTTCGGTTGGACGCCCTGGTTGGACCGGGACGCGGGCTACTACGCCATCCTGGGCATGCAGTTGGGCGCCGGGGATGCGACAGGCGGCGTGGTGTCGTTCTCCGTGGACCTGGAGCAGGACCTCAAGCCGCTCATCCGCACGGCGCTCGGAAACTGAGCGCGGCACCGCCCGGGCCGGTGTGCTGGCTCCGGGCGGGAATGAACGCCGGTCCGAGAGTTCACACGGGCCGGCGGAAGTAGTCCCCGAGGTCCGCGGGAAGCTGCGACGCCACCGCCGCCACCTCCTGCTCCGGGATGCGATCGCGCACGGCCGTGAAGACGGCGGCGACCACGCGAGGCGCCTGGTCGACCTTGATCTTCAGATGGTCCGCCACGTCGGACATGAACTCATCGCGGCCGATGCGCCGGGCGCGCGAGGGGCCTCGGTGCACCGAACAGGCGCCCAGGATCTGCCCGATGCCGCCGGTGAGCGCGCGGAAGAGCTTCACGTCCTCACCGTCCGAAAGGCGCCGTGCGAGCGTGCACAGCACCGCGCTCGCGGCCTCCCGGGCATCCAGGCCCTGGCTGTGCATGACCGCGTCGGATTGGATTTCATCCAGGAAGGGCTGGAGCTCCAGCGACTCGTCGCGCTCCTTGACGGGCACGGCGTGGGTGTCCTGCGAGGGATTCTGGGGTGAGGCCATGGGGCATCTCCAAGGGTTCGTGGGCCCGAAGGGGCCAGGGTCCGGGAAGAGGCTGCGCACGTGAGCGGACGTCGGCATCGTCTGGAACTTCCCGGGCCTGGATGCCCGCCCCAGACATGCCCCCGAGGGAGGGCTCAACAGGGAGGCATTGCAGGGTGATGACAAGCGCCACAGGTTAACCCTTCCAGTGCGCGAAGGAGCGACCATGTCGAGACTCGGCGAACCGTTGCAACCCCACACGAGCCTCGTGGGGCGGCGCCTCAAGCGCTTCGGGCCCGCGCTCCTCATCGCGGTCCTGTCGGTGACGGGCCTGATGGCGGCGGACTCCTGTGGCGGCGGCGGAGGCGGAAGCTGCAAGGCCTGCCGTGACGACTGCGCGAACAACGGCATTCCGGCGAGCCAGTGCAACTGCGAGGGTTGCACCCCGCCTTAGGAGGCCACCATGCCTGGACTCGCCACGCGCCTGTTGATCGCGCAGCGCGCATTGGATTCGCTGAAGGCGTCGGGCGCGCCGGAGGTCGACGTCATCGAGGCGAACCTGAAGTGGTACCGGCTGGGCGCGCTGGGTCCGGCGCTCGGGGACTTCGTTCCCTTCGAGAAGACGCCCGGACAGAACGGCGGCCGCTCGCCCTACTACAGCGTCTGGGTGGAGGTCCTCCGGCTCGCGGTCGGAGACCCCACGGACAGCACCCCCGGCGTCGTGCAGACGTTGCGCGCGTTCAAGCAGTTCCAGGAGCAGGTCTCGAAGCTCGTGAAGGACCACGACTTCGATGGGCTCAAGGAACTGAAGGACAGCGGCGGACTGGACAAGGTGCAACTGGCCTCCGCAGACCTGGGCCGGATCATGAAGCGGTTCTCCGACAAGGAGAAGCTGGCGGAGGTCGGCCGGAAGATGGGGCGCAACAGCAAGCCGCCCCTCCTCAATCCCAGCAACCTGATTCCCCCGAAGCAGTGGAACGGCCGTGACTGGTTGCACTGGAAGCAGCCCGGACACTTCGCCTCCACCCTGCGCGCCCGGGCCCTGGCCAGTGGCGACGGTCGCTTCATCGCGTATGCCCTGGGGTGGACGGTCGCCTACGCCGCGCTGGTGTGCGGCACGGGCCTCATGAATTCGCTGGTCGGCTCCAGCTACCGCAACCACTGGTGGCGCACGCGCTTCATCGGGAACTTCGTGGACGCCTGGGTCTGGGGCTTCTACGGCGCGAAGGCGTCCATGGGCCCCACCGACGTGCCCACCCCTGCGTATGCCGCCTGGCCGGGGCTCTGTGACGCGCGGCTGCACGACCTGGTGGACTTCACCGGGGGGCTCGATGCGGAGATTGTCGGGCGGAGCATCGTCGCGGAAGAAGCCCTGCCCCACGTGCTCCCCCCGGCGTTCACGGCCTTCTGGGTGGACGCCTGGACAGCCGCCTACCCCGGACAGGATGCGCCGCTCTTCACGCAGGACCGGCTCCAGGTCGCCTACCTGCTGCTGTGGATCCAGCTCTGGTTCCAGTCCTCCGGCGACGTCATCGGTTGCAACCCGGCGCCCCCGGCCGACCCTCCGGATGCGTGCACGGACAAGACCCCGCCAGCGTGGGTGGACCCAACGCTCATCGATCCCCAGACGAATGCGCCCTTCAAGGCGCCCACGCCGAAGGCCAAGCATGATCCGGACGTGGGAGAGATCATCTCCGGCATCCTTCTGGCATTGGCGGGCGTCGCCTCGTTCTTCCTGGGCGGCGCGGGCTTCGGCGCGGCGGCGCTCGCGGGCGGCATCGGGCTGATAGTCGATGGGGTCAAGACGCTGAACTGGGACGAGTTGGAGTGTCAGCTCCACTGGATCGCGGTCTACCTGTTCAACGGCCTGGATGCGCTGCACAAGCTGACGGTCTTCGCGGGCCTCCAACCTCCAGCTCCCGCGGAGTTCGCGACCGCCACGCAGAAGGTCCAGTTCGCGGACAACCTGCCCCTGTCGTATTTGAGCGCCGGGAGCGTCTGCAAGAGCCGGGGAATGGAAGGACTGCACGTGCCGTGGTCGGGCGCGCTCAGCACCTGGAACACGTATCCAGACACGACCGCGCTCGAAACACCGCTGACGGATGTGTGGCCCTTCGCGGGCCGGTGGCCGTCCGCCATCGTCGACGACGTGGGCGCGAACGCCGCTACGGAGGACATCACCCGCCCTCCTCCCGCCTGGCCCGGGGGCATCCACGGGTCGTTCGGTCCCGCGGTGCAGGCGAGCGTTACGCTCATCCGGAATCCGGGGCGACTGCCGGACTGGAACCTGGACAATGACCGGGGACGCGGCTGGCTGACGTGGGAGCTGGCGAGTCCCTACGCCGACCCCGTGCCCGCGAAGCCGGAAAGCTAGAGGTGGGCTCAATGCCTTCCATGGACGAACACAAGCACGGACGGCATGACCGGTGTCAACTGGAGCCGGTTCCCCAGGGCTGCTGGCTCGTCATTCCCTACAAGGACACCGACGAGGGCGAGCGCCCGGTCCTCGCCGGTGAAACCTTCTGGGAATCCCATTACATCTGGATGGAGGATTCGAGCGGGAAGCCCATCCTCCAGGCCATCGTCGGCCAGCCGGTGCGAGTCTTTGTCCGGATCCGCAATCGCGGGACGCTGACGTCGTTTCCCACGCGCGTCACCTTCGCGTTCGTGGATGCGTCGCTGGGAATCGCCTGGAGCGCGCCCCGGGTCCTCGCCCAGGTGGGGACGAACGTGCCGCCGAACCAACTGGGCCCCGGGGTGATGGACGTGGAGTGCCCCGTGCCCTGGGTTCCCGGGCCCTTCAGCACGCACGCGTGCCTGCTGGTGATGTGTGACGGCGTGTTCATGGACCGGCCGACGGTGCCGTGGAGTGCGGGGTTCGACCGGCACGTGGCCCAGCACAACGTCACCATCGTCCCGGCGGCGCCGGGTTCGACCCTGACGTTCCCGCTCCAGTTCGCGACGGTGCTGGCGGCCACTTCGACCGTGCGATTCGCCGCGCAGGCCGCGTGGGTGGAGGCGAGCGACGCCGAACAGGTGCTGCGCTACGCACCGGGCCGGCGGGGCGTCCGTGGCACCCTGCTCGAACCCGGCATCGTGAAGGAGAGCTTCCGCCCGGGCCGCATCGAAACCGTCGGCGCGCTGGAGCAAGGCCCGCTGGAGTACCGGGCCGAGGCCCACGGGGAGGCCGTGGGGTTCGTGTCCCTGGGCGAACCCCTGGAGTCGCGGCCGAGGGAACTCCAGCGTGTGGACTTCGAGCTCACCGTGCCCTTCGGAGAGGAAGCGCCGTTCCTGCTCGTCCGGCTGGCGCAGGTGGAAGACGGTGTCGTGACGGGCGGCTACACGGGGGTGTTTCAGCTCCGGACGTGAACCCGGATCTCGATCTACGAGGTCCGGAGCCATCCCTGGGCCGTGCCCCAGGGGCTCGACCTCGAGCATCTGGACTGACCCACCACAGGGAGGGTCACTCTCCGCGCCATCGGCCCCACTCTTGGATGAACGTCCTGGCGCGGAGAGAGATTGAAGACGAAACAGAACAAGCGGAAGACGATCGCGCTGCTGGCCCACGACGGAAAGAAGGCCCTGCTCGCCGCGTTCGTCCGCGACCACCGCAGCCGTCTGCGCTGCTTCAACCTCATCGGAACCGGAAACACGGGCCTGCTGGTCCAGTCCGCGGGCCTGGAGATCACGATGAAGCTGTCGGGCCCGCTGGGCGGGGACGCGCAGATCGCCTCGGAGGTCATCGCCGGTCGCTGTGACGCGGTCATCTTCCTGCGCGATCCCCTGGTCTCGCACCCGCATGATCCCGACATCGCCATGCTGATGCGCAACTGCGACGTGCACAACGTTCCGCTCTGCACCAACGTGGCGACCGCCGAGCTCATCCTCAAGGGGATCCGCTGAGTCCGACCGTTCTGTGGCAGTGTCCCGGTGAGGCGCTCCTCACGGGAGCCCCAGGATCCACGATGCCTGATTCCTATTACGTGCTGGGCGTGCAGGACCCCGACGTCGGCGACCGCGCCCGGCTCATCTACACGCGCGACCACCCCCTGCGCAGTTGGATGACGGGAGCGCGTTTCGACCGGCCACCACCTGAACCCATCCCGCTCAAGCTGCGCGGCACCGACGAAGAAGGCTGGGTGCTGGGGGACTTGTGGCTCACGCCCATCACGGTGATGTCCAGGCGCCTGCACGAGGCCCTGCTACGGGCCGGCGTGGACAACCTCGAGACCTATGCCGTGGAGCTGACCGACCCGGAAGCCGGCACGGTCTACCAGGACTTCGTCGCCTTCAACCTCATCGGAAGGGTCGCTGCGGCCGATGCGGGCAGCACCCGGTTCGCACCGGGCACGAAGGAGCGAACGGTCTCCGCCGACATCGACTCCCTGGCCATCGACCCGGCCAGGGCGCTCGGCGCGCGGATGTTCCGGTTGGCTGAGTCGGTGAACGCCATTCTCGTGCATGCGGCGGTGAAGGAAGCGATCGAGTCCGCCGGCATCTCGACGCTCACCTTCCTCGCCCCCGAGGACTGGGCGGGCTGAACGCCCTACCCGTGCGTCACCGGCCGGGACACCTCTGGCGACGGAGGTGTCTCATCCCCGCCCTTGCCCCGGCTCAGCCACCTGCCCAGCCGCGTCTTGTAGCGGTCCGCCACCACGTAGAAGGCGGGCACCACGAGCAGGCTCAACACCGTGGACACCGACAGGCCGCCCAGCACCGCGATGGACATGGGCGCGCGCGTCTCACTGCCCGCGCCCAGGGCCAGCGCCGCGGGCACCGCGGACATCATCGTCGCCGTGGACGTCATCAGGATGGGCCGCAGGCGCACTGGCCCCGCGCGCAACATGGCCTGCATCGCGTCCAGGCCCAGCTCGCGCTGTTGGAGCGCGTAGTCCACCAGGATGATGGAGTTCTTCTTCACGATGCCCATCAGCAGCAGCAGGCCAATCATGCTGAAGATGTTCAGCGTGTTGCCCGTGACGAGCAGCGCGAACGACGCGCCCGCCACCGACAGCGGAAGGATGGTCAGCACCGTCACCGGGTGCAGGAACGAATTGAACTGCGCGCCCAGCACCATGTACGCGACGGCGATGCCCAGGAAGAGCGCGAAGATGAGGCTGCTCATCGAGTCGCGGAACGCCACGCTCGCGCCGCCCGCCACCACGCGGATGCCCCCGGGCAGGTTCTTGCCCAATTGCTCCACCGTGGCCAGCGCCTCCTCCTGGTTGGAGCCCGGCGCCACGTTGGCGAACAGGCTGATGGCCCGCTCGCGGTCGCGACGCGTAATCGCCTGCAACGCGGGCAGCTCCTGCTGCGTCACCAACGACGACAGCGGCACCAGCGTGTTGTTCGCCGTGCGCACCTTGAGCAGCGACAGGTCCTCCGGCCGCGACCGCTGATCCGCCAGCAGCCGCATCCGCACGTCGATGCGTCGCCCGCCGCTGCTGTACTTGCCCACGCGCACGCCGCCCACCAGCGCGTTCACCGTGGAGGCCACCGCCTGGATGGGCACCCCCACGTCCGCCGCGCGCGCACGGTCCGGAGTGATTCGCAGCTCCGGCTGGCCCAACTGGTAGTCCGTGTCCAGGTCCACCACCTTGCCGGACGCCGTGAGCTGATCTCTCAGGGACTGGCTCGCCTCCACCAGCTTGTCCCAGTCCGAACCGCGCACGCTGAACTCCACCGGGAAGCCGCGCTGCGCGGTGAAGCCCGCCTGCGACAGGTCCTGCACCACCGCGCGCAGGCCCGGGTAGCTGTTCAGCTCCTTGCGCAGCACCTGCGCGAACTCCGCCTGGGACATGCGTTCGTCGCGCGGCAACAGCGTCAGGTTCATGTTGCCGGAGTTCACGCT
>NZ_RAVZ01000140.1 GCF_003611635.1 Corallococcus terminator
GCGACGGGAGGGGGCGGCTCCGCGCGGCTGAGCGCGTTCTGGGCGTCGGTGAGGCGCTTGAAGATGCGCTCCAGCCGGGCTCGGAAGCTGCCCAGGTTCTTGCCGAAGTAGCGGTCCGGGTGGAAGCGCCGGGACGCGTTGTAATAGGCCTGCTTCACCTCGGCGGCGGTGGCGCCCCGGGGCACGCCCAGCACCGCGTGGTGGTCCATCCCGTCCAGCGCGCGCTCCAGGTCGATGATTTCGCGCTTCTGTTCGGGCTCCAGGTCCACTTCCTCCGCCATGGAGGCATCCACGGCCGGGGCGGCGGGGGTGGCGCGTTGCACCACGCGCGCGGGGACGATGGCGCCCTTGGCGCGCAGGGACAGCAGCACGGCGATGGTGCGGGCCTCGCCCAGCGAGGAGCGGGACAGCACCGCGTCGATGCGCTCGACACGGCCCACCAGCGCCAGCACCGACCCCTCCTCCGAGCTGAGCTGGAGGCGGGACGGGTCCAGGTGGGGCACCGTGGCGATGTGGTCGGTCCGGCCCCCCAGGCCGACGATGGGGTTGGGCGCGCTCAAGGTCACACGTTCCGCGGCAGGCGAATCCCAAAGTGTAGGTGTCCGGGACGCAAGGCGTCAAACGCCCCGGATGTGACGGGCCCCTTCGAGGGAAGGCGGCTACAGGGAAGCCAGCACACGCTGGAGGATGCCCAGGGCTTCGTCCAGTTCCTGCCGGGTGATGATGAGCGGAGGCGCGAAGCGCAGCGTCATGTCCCCCGCGGAGTTCACCAGCAGTCCGGCATCGCGCAGCTTCGCGATGATGGGCGCGGCCTCCCGATCCAGTTCGATGCCCAGCAACAATCCCCTGCCCCGCACGGCCTTGATGCGCCCGTCCGGCAGCGCGGCCTGGAGCGTCCGCGCCCCCGCGAGGAAGTGCTCGCCCTTCGCCTGCACGTCCGGCAGCAGCCCGGGCTGGCGCAAGAGGCGCAGGACGGCATTCGCCGCGGCGGCGGACACCAGGTTGCCGCCGAAGGTGGAGCCGTGGGTGCCGGGGGTGAGGCTCTTCGCCAGTTCCTCGCGGCACAGCATGGCGCCCATGGGCAGGCCGTTGCCCAGCGCCTTGGCGATGCTGATGGCGTCCGGCTGGATGCCGTCGTGCATGAAGCCGAAGGGCAGGCCGGTGCGGCCCATGCCCGTCTGGACCTCGTCCACGAGCAGGAGCAGGCCGTGCTCGTCGCACAGCGCGCGCAGGCCCTGGAGGAAGCCCGGGGGCGACATGCGCACCCCACCCTCGCCCTGGATGGGCTCCACCAGGATGGCCGCAGTGGACGGGCCCACGGCGCGGCGCACCGCCTCCAGGTCCCCGTACGGCACGTGCTTGAAGCCCGCGGGCAGCGGTTCGAAGCCCGCGTGGTACTTCGGCTGGCCGGTGGCGGTGACGGTGGCCAGGGTGCGGCCGTGGAAGCTCTTGTCGAAGGTGATGAGCTCGAAGCGCTCCGGCGTGCCCCGGTCCTTCATCACCTTGCGGGTCAGCTTGATGAGGGCCTCGTTGGCCTCCGCGCCGGAGTTGCAGAAGAACGCGCGCGGCAGGCCCGCCCAGTCCGTCAACTGCGCGGCCAGGTCGATCTGCGGCTGCGAATAGAAGACGTTGGAGACGTGCCACAGCAGGTCCAACTGCGCCTTCGCCGCCGCGACGACCTCCGGGTGGCAGTGGCCCAGGGCGCACACGGCGATGCCGCCGATGCAGTCCAGGTACGCCTTGCCGTCCGCGTCCCACACCCGCGTGCCCAGCCCTCGCACCAGGGCGATGGGCTGCTGCTTGTAGTTCTGCAGCAGGTGCTGCTTCGCCTTCTGCATGAGGGCGTCGTTGCCAGGGGCGGCGACGGGGGATGGCGACGGTTGCGACAAGGCGGTCTTCCTCACGATTCGTGCTGCGCGGGGGACAACGGAAAAGGACGCTAGCGCGCCTAGAGGATGTAGCGCGAAAGATCCTCGTCCTGGACGATGGCGGACAGGCGCTCGCGCACATAGGCGCCGTCCACCTGGAAGTCGCGCGGGCCCTGTTCGCTGGCGGTGAAGGACACGTCGTCCAGCAGCCGCTCCAGCACGGTGTGCAGGCGCCGCGCGCCAATGTTCTGCGTCCGGTCGTTGGCCTGCTGGGCGATGCGCGCCAACTCCGACACCGCGTCGTCCGTGAAGGACAGGCGCACGCCCTCGGTGGCGAGCAGCGCGGTGTACTGGCGCAACAGCGAGTTCTTCGGCTCGCGCAGGATGCGCACCAGGTCCTCGCCGGACAGCGCCTCCAGCTCCACGCGGATGGGGAAGCGGCCCTGCAACTCCGGGATGAGGTCCGACGGCTTGGAGACGTGGAACGCTCCCGCCGCGATGAAGAGCATGTGGTCCGTCTTCACCTGCCCGTACTTCGTGTTGACGGAGGAGCCCTCCACGATGGGCAGGATGTCGCGCTGCACGCCTTCGCGCGACACGTCCGGGCCCCCGCCGCCCTTGCCGCCCTCGCGGCTGGCGATCTTGTCGATCTCGTCGATGAAGACGATGCCGCTGGACTCCGCGCGCAGCACCGCTTCGCGCTGGACGCGGTCCGGATCCACCAGCTTCTGCGCCTCTTCCGCGCGCAGCATCTGGAGCGCTTCGGGCACGCGCACGCGGCGCTTCCGGGTGTTCTTCATGCCCGGCATGTTCTTGAACAGGTCCTGGAGGTTGACGCCGATCTCCTCCATGCCCTGGCCGCTGAAGTTGCGCATGAACGTGGGGCTGCTCTCGCTGGTCTCCACCTCCACGTGTTGATCATCCAGCGTGCCGGCGCGAAGCTGGGCGCGCAGCTTCTCCCGCTCGCTGTCGCCCAGCGCTGACGGCGCCGGGGGCGGCGGAGGCGAGAAGCCGAAAGGCGGTGATGCGGCCGGGCGGGACGCGCCGCCGTTCTTGATGAGCTCCATCAGCCGGTCCTCGGCCAGCTCCTCCGCGCGCGGCTTGACCTTCTCCGTCTCCTCCTCACGCACGAGCGCGATGGCCGCCTCCACGAGGTCGCGGATCATCGACTCCACGTCGCGGCCCACGTAGCCGACCTCCGTGAACTTGGAGGCCTCCACCTTGACGAAGGGCGCCTGGGACAGCTTCGCCAGCCGACGGGCGATCTCCGTCTTCCCCACGCCGGTGGGGCCGATCATGATGATGTTCTTCGGGTGGATTTCATCCCGCAGGTCATCGGAGACCTGCTGGCGGCGCCAGCGGTTGCGCAGCGCGATGGCCACGGCGCGCTTGGCGTCGTTCTGGCCGACGATGTAGCGATCCAGCTCGCTGACGACCTCGCGAGGCGTGAAGGCGGACAACTTGCGCGATTCGGCCACGGGGCGGCCCTCTCAGAGCTCTTCGTAGGTGACGTTGGAGTTCGTGTAGACGCAGATGTCCGCGGCGATGGCCATGGACTGCGTGCAGATGTCACGGGCCGACATCTGCGTGTTCGCCTGGAGCGCGCGCGCGGCGGACAGCGCGTAGGAACCGCCGCTGCCCACGGCGGCGATGCCGTGGTCGGGTTCGATGACGTCGCCCGCGCCGGAGAGGATGAAGGTCTTCTCCCGGTCCGCGACGATGAGCAGCGCCTCCAGGCGGCGCAGGAAGCGGTCGGTGCGCCAGTCCTTGCCCAGCTCCACGCAGGCGCGGGTCAGGTTCTTCTGGTGCTCCTTGAACTTGGCCTCGAAGCGCTCGAAGAGCGTGAAGGCGTCCGCGGTGCTGCCCGCGAAGCCGGCGAGCACCTGCCCGTCGCCAATGCGGCGCACCTTGCGCGCCGTGTTCTTCATGATGGTCTTGTCGAGGCTGACCTGGCCGTCGCCCGCGATGACGACCTTCTGGTCGCGGCGGACGCAGAGGATGGTGGTGCCGTGGAACATGGCGGGAGGTTTAACAAGCCCGCCCCGCCCCCACCAGCAAACACGGCCCGGCTGTCCGCTCCCTCACCCTGTGAGGGCCTTTCAGGCCACGGTGGCCTGGATCCACCGGCCCACCAGCTTCACCAGGGCCGCCTTCTTCGCCTTCACGTCCTTCGCGTCCTGGAGCGTGACGATGCCCCGGTCCACCGCGGCCCACTTCACCAGGCCCGAGTCGTCCTCGAAGGCGAAGCCCGCCGTGTCCTTCACCTTCGCGCCCCGGTGGAGGATGACCTGGAAGATGCCCTTGGGGGCCAGCCGGAACGTCACCCGGTCATCACCCGCGTAGCAGAAGCTGGGGGCCTTCCACTTGATGCGCTCGGTGAGCGTCTTGTCGGAGGCCAGGATGGCGCTGCGCACGGTTTCGATCTCCGCCTTCAACGGATGTTCGAGCTCCGCCATGAACGCTTCGACTTCATCACTCCGGTTCGACATGTGCCTGCCCTTTCAACGGGTCGCAGGGAGGACCGGGGCGATGCGCACCTCCATGGTGCGCGCGATCACGTAGCCCCTCATTCCCACGGCGGGATCGATCTCAAAAACAGTGAACTCACCGGCCTTGATCTTTTCGACCCAGAAGGCATCCAACCCGATCTCCGCGCAGACCTGGAGCGTACTCTCCTGGTCTCCCCGCCACTCGTCGATGCCGTACAGCACGTTCTGGGTGACGTATCGCTCCAGGTCCCAGTGCAGAGCGCCCTTGAACTCGAGCAGGAGCGCCCTCTTGTTTTCGAGCACGAGGTCGAAGGTCAGGGTTTCAGCATCGCGATTGGAACGAATACCTACGACCTCGGCATCATGAATCGACATGCTCAACGAGTTCATGACTTCTCCACCGGACAGACTTGCACGGGAGTTCCACCCTGCGGTTCGTCACGCGCGAGGGTGCGAGGCGTCGTAGACCTCCTGCAACTGTTCGAAGGTCACGTGGGTGTACTTCTGCGTGGTGGACAGGCTCGCGTGGCCCAGCAGTTCCTGGATGCTGCGGATGTCCGCGCCGCCGCCCAGCAGGTGCGTGGCGAACGAGTGGCGCATCGCATGCGGGCTCACCTTGCGCGCCAGCGCGAGCTGGAGCACGTACGCATCCAGGTGCCTCGCGATGCTCCGGGGCGTCAGCCGGCCGCCGCGGAAGTTGAGGAACAGCGCGTCCGGATCCTGCCCCGCGTGCACCGTGGCCAGCAGCTCGCCGCGCCGCGCGAGGTACGCTTCCAACGCGCGGATGGACTTCGCGTTGAGCGGGATGAGGCGCTCCTTGCTGCCCTTGCCCATCACCCGGACGATGCGGCTGCCGCGGTCCACGCCCAGCAGCGACAGGCCGCACAGCTCGCTGATGCGCAGGCCGCCGCCATACAGCATCTCCAGGATGGCCTTGTCGCGAAGCCCCAGCACCGTGTTCACGTCCGGGATGTCGAGGATGGCGAACACCTCCTCCACCGGCAGCACCTTGGGCAGCGTCTTGGGCAGCTTGGGGCTCTTCACCAGCTTCGCAGGGCTGGCGGACAGGAGCTTCTGGCGCACCAGGTACTTGTAGAACGACTTGATGCTCGCCAGCCGCCGCGCGCGGCTGGCGGGAGCGTGGTCCACGCTGAGCGTGCCCAGGTAGCCCCGGATGGCCGCGTGCGTGCCGGCCAGGAGCGACGACTTCATCCGCTCCACGAGGTAGCGCTCATAGTCCACCAGGTCGATGAGGTAGTTGCGCACCGTGTGCGGTGACGCGTCCTTCTCGTCTTCCAGGTGGGCGCGGAACTTCTCGAGGAGCGGAGACAGGGTCGACATGGTCGGGGAAGCCTAGGGGCCTCCCCGAGCCTCGCAAGATTCACGACGGCGCGCGAGCACCACCTACTTCGCGGGCACCGGGGCCGGAGCGGCGGGGACCACCACCGGCGCCCCCGGCAGTTCAGAGGGCACCAGCTTGGGCAGGAAGACCCGGCAACTGTCTTCGGACAGCCACTGATGCGTGCACATCCACTCCGTGATGGACGCGCGCACCTGCCACAGCAGGATGAACAGCACGAGCAGCGTGAGGCCGATGCGGGCCCCCAGGGACATACCGTCGCTCTCGTCGTCGTCCTGCGTGTGGCGCAGCGCCCCGCGCACCAGGTCGGAGCGGTCCACGCGCGCGTTCTTCGGCAGCTTCGGGCGGCGGGTGATGAGCGTCGCCACATCCCGGGTGAGCATCAGCCGGTCGTTGAGCGCCCAGCCGGAGCCCTCCAGGAGCAGCGCCAGGTTGCGCCGCCGCAGCTTCATCCACCCGAGCAGACCCGCGGGCGCCATCACCACGATGGCCAGGATGGTCGCCGCGGTGATGACGTCCACCAGCGTCAGCGACTTGACCTGCGTGAGGATGAACGCCAGCGACGAACCCAGCGCCGCGAACGCGATGCCGCCCGCCGCGAGCACTCCAGCGAGCCCTCCCGCCGCGGGCGCCGCCGGGGCCGCCGCCGCGGGCGCCGCACCGGCCGGGGGCGCCGTCACCGCCTGCGTGTAGCCCTGCTCCAGCGACGAATCGAACTCCTTCTCGCCCGACGCCGCCAGCTTCTCCACCTTGCCGGAGATGAACGCGCCGATGCGCATGAACGGCATCGTCATGGACTCCCAGAGCGACACCGGCTGGCGGACCACCTGCGTGACGATGGCGTCACTCTCCACGCCATCCACGTCGTAGAACACGCCGCGCTTGCCCACGACGAGCTCCGTGCTGCGGCCGGCCGTAACGGGCACCGCCACCTCGTAGCCCTCCGCGCCGTCCTTGGGCAGCACCTTCACGTAGAGGATGCACGTGGTGCCCTGCCCCGTCAGCGCCGAGTGCGCCGCCCGGTCCTTCACCAGCACCGACAGCGTGTACTTGCGCCCGGCCAGGATGAGCGTGCCCCGCTCCATCAGCGCCCGCCGCTTGGGCAGGTACAGGCTGGGCATGCTGATGAAGTTGTTGGCGAACACCAGCAGCCAGCGCTGGTACAGCACCAGCCGCTCCAGCTCCGCGATGACGTCCAAAGTGCCCTTGAGCGACAGGTCCTCGCGGCTCGCCGCCTCCAGCGCGTCCAGCTCCTCGTCCGACACGGTGGAGAGCGTGTCCGCCACCGCGTGCAGCGCGTGCGTGTCCCGCTTCGACTGCCACGCGAGGATTCCTTCCGCCTTCGCGGACAGCTCCTTCCACGCGGTGTCCGTCAGCTTCAGGCCGTCGCCCAGGAGCGGCGTCGCCACCTCCTGGTGGAAGGCCTCCAACCGTTCGTAGCCGGGGCCCCGGTACAGCCGCGCCCACACGAGCACGCCCGTCGGATCCGGCGGCGCGATGGGCAGCTCGCCCGCGGCCTTTCCCATGGCGCCCAGGTCCCCCAGCGCCCCTTCCACCCGCTCCGCGCGCAGGCGCAGGCTGGCGGCGGCCTCCGGCTGCGCGGCGACGAGCCGGCATTGCACGAAGTAGCCATCCAAGAGCGGCGCCACGTCGTGGATGCGCTTCGCCTGCTCCAGGCTCGCCGTGCCCCAGGTGAACACCGCGTCCCGTCCGGACAGGTGCGCGAGCAGCGCCGTCCGCTCCTCGCGGAAGCGCTTCACCAGCGCCGCGTCCACGCCCACCAGCCCCGCGCGGTTCGTCACCGCCGGGAAGGCCGCGATGATGGCCTGCGCCAGGGGCCGCAGCCGCTCCGGCAGCGACGTGGGCGCGATGATGCCGTCGCCATTGGTGCCCGCATCGCGCAGCGCCTTGTCGCTGGTGCGAAGCTGCTCCAGGGACAGGCGCGTGGCGTCCGGCGCGTGCAGCGTGCGCAGCACCAGATCCGCCGCGCCGCGCAGGTTGTTCGCGGTGTCTGAGAGCGACGACAGCTCCAGCACGTCGCTGCCCGCGTCCGCGCCCTTCGCGTCCTTCAGCCGCGCCGCCGTCCAGTCCACCGCGGCGCGCAGTTCCTCCACCCGGATGCGGCCGTTGCCGTCCGCGTCCATCAGCGTGAGGAAGCGCGGGTCACACGCAATGCCCTCCAGCGGACACGCGAGCGCCATCCACTGCGTCGCGGGAATCCGCACCGCCTCGGTGAGCGTGTGGAAGTCGGGGATGTCGACCTGGAGGGAGCCGCCGTAGCGCCGATAGACGAGTTGTGCCATTCGGCGGGCAAGACACCACACCCGCCCCGACTGTGCACGCCTCAACAGCATCAGCCGGACCCGAAGGGGCGGAAGGCGAGGCCGCCCTCCACCCCCGGGTCCACGGCTACTGCCGGTTACTGCGGTGACGCGATGGCGCTGTACACGCCAGGGTTCTGCCCCTGCCCGATGATGTAGACGGCGCGAGCGTCGTCCTTGCCGCCGAAGTACGTGGGCACCTGCACGCCCTGGTCGAGCGTCTTCCGGGCCCCCGTCTTCACGTCATAGATGGCGACGTCGTAGGTGTCCGAGTCCATGCGCGCGTACGTCGCGAGGATGCGGGCCCCGTCGTTGGAGATCTTGTAGCTGAAGATGCCCTGCATCCACGTCTTCGCCTCGGCCTGCTTCTCGCCCAGCTCCAGCGCCTTGAAGTCGCACGCGCGGCCGTTGCGGATGCAGTTGGTGCGGAACACCACCGCGCCGTTGTTCGGCGTGAAGCCGTAGCCGAACACGCCCGGCTGCACCTTCTCCGCCTTCTCCTGACCCAGCGCGTACAGCATCAGGTCCACGGAGAACACCGGCCTCACGAAGCGCGACAGGAACGCCACGTAGCGGCTGTCCGAACCCCACACGAAGTTGGGCACCCGGTCCCCCACGCGCTTGGGCGCGCCGTCCGGCAGCGACGCCACGCTCATGGCTCCCGCGCGCGACGGCTGGTCGTACTTCTCCAGGAAGCCCACCGCCTTGGAGTCCGGCGCGAACGCCATCTCCTCCACCGCCTCGCCCACCTTGCGCCCCGGCCCACCGGACGCGGGGCCCACGTACAGGTCGCCCAGCAGCTCCGGCTTGCCGTTCTCCGTGCGCGCCAGCCACTGGCCGTCCGGAGAGAAGCCGAACACCTTCGAGCCCACCGCGAGCCGCTGGCCCTTCAGCGCCGGCACCTCCGCGAGGTACAGGTCATACATGCTGCGCACGGACTCGCTGCGCACCTGGTACGCCACGCGCTTGCCGTCCGGAGACACCTGGTAGTCGCCCACCTGATCCGCCAGCTTGCGCGGCGGCTCCTTGGAGCCCACCGTCACCGCGGCCAGACCGCTCGCGGCCGACAACCGGCGCTTGAAGAGCAGCGTCTTGCCGTCCGACGTGAACTGCGCGGTGCTCACCTCCGCCGCCACGTCCTCGAAAGGCCCCGCGGGCAGCGGGCCCAGCTTCAGCACGCCCGCGTCCACGAACGCCACGCTGACGCCGTCGGGCGAGGGCAGCAGGTAGCTCACCGCCGTGCCCAGCGTCACCGGCTGCGCCGCCGCGTCCGTCACGGCCAGCGCGTGCAGCTCACCGGACTGCGAGGCCGGGTTGTAGCCCGTCACGTACAAGAGGTGCCGGGAGTCCGCGGAGAACAGCAGGCTGCCGGGGACGTTCGTCACGCCGTTGCCCAGCTCGCGCGGCTTGCCGCCCGCCACCGGCACCACGTACAGCGTGCCCACCAGCATCTGCGGCGGGATGCCGTCCAGCCGGGGCTTCTGTCCGTTGAGCAGGTACGTGGCGAACTGCCCGTCCGGGGACAGGCGCAGATCCGCCGCGCGGCCCGCGGCCAGTTGCTGCCCCTGCCCGCCCACCAACGCCGCGCCCTTCGCCGCGCTGCGAACCGTGTCGTCCTTGGCGGCGCTGCGCTGAGACGGAGCGGCGCCGTCGTCGCTCTTCTTGCTGCACCCCACCACCGTCAGCAGGGCCACGAGGCCCCACATCCCAGGTCGCTTCATGCGCTCCTCTGTTCTTGCGTCGGGTCCGTTGCCTGGGCCGCGCCCGCTTCCACGACGCCCGCGTGGGGCAGCCAGGCCGCCAGGTCCTGCTTCGCCCGCGCCGAGTAGGCCGCGCGCTTGTCCGCCTTCTTCATCCGCCCGGACAGGGGCGGGAACAGGCCGTAGATGACGTTGGTGGGCTGGTGCGGATGATCCGGCGGGTGCGCTTCCCCCGTGACGTGCCGGTACAGCGACCCCAGCGCCGTCGTCGCCGGCGGCGGCACGAACGCCGTGCCGGTGAGGCGCGCATGCACCGCCAGCGCCACCAGGTAGCCGCACGCCGCGCTCTCCACGTAGCCCTCCACCCCCGTCACCTGCCCCGCGAAGAACACCCGCCGCTCTGTCTTCAGCGACAGGTCCTCCGCCAGGAGGCGCGGCGAGTCGATGAACGTGTTGCGGTGGATCTGCCCCATCCGCAGGAACTCCGCGTTCTGCAGGCCCGGGATGCAGGACATGAAGATGCGCTTCTGCTCGCCCCACGTCAGGCGCGTCTGGAAGCCCACCATGTTCCACGCCGTGCCCGCCTTGTCCTCCATGCGCAACTGCACCACCGCGTAGGGGTCCTTCCCCGTGCGCGGGTCCTTCAACCCCACCGGCTTGAGCGGCCCGAAGGACAGCGTGTCGTCTCCGCGCTCCGCCATCACCTCGATGGGCAGACACCCTTCGAAGTATTTCGGTTCCTCGAAGCTGTGCGGCACCAGCTTCTGGCCCGCCTTCACCTCGTTGACGAAGCGGTAGTACTCGTCGCGCGTCATCGGCAGGTTGAGGTAGTCATCCCCGCCGCCCTTGCCATAGCGGCTCTGGCGGAACGCCACCTCCATGTCGATGGAGTCCCCGGACAGGATGGGCGCGATGGAGTCGTAGAAGTAGAGCTTCGTGCCCACGTGGCGCTCCAGCTCCGCCGTGAGCGCGTCCGACGTCAGAGGCCCCGTCGCCACCACCACCACGCCCTCGTCCGGGATGCGCTCCACCTCGCCGCCCACAATCTCCACGCCCACGCCGGACTGGAGCCGGGTGGTGATTTCGCGGGAGAAGCCTTCGCGCTCCACCGCCAGCGCGTCACCGGCGGGCACGCGGTGCAGGTCCGCGCTTCCCAGCACCAGCGAGCCCAGCGCGCGCAATTCCGCGTGCAGCAGGCCAATGGCGCTCTCCGGGTTGTCCGAACGCAGGGAGTTGCTGCACACCAGCTCCGCGAGCGTGTCCGACTTGTGCGCGGGGGACCGCTTGTGCGGCTTCATCTCGCGCAGCACCACCGGCACGCCGCGCCGCGCGAGCTGGTACGCGCACTCGGTGCCCGCCAGGCCCCCGCCAATCACCGTCACCCGCTGCTTCACGTCCGACATGCAACCTCCTGCGCACCGGGGGCGTCTGGCACTCCAGGGCACCCCGGGCGTCCCTGTTAGCAGGAAGGTCGCGCGCTTTCCCAGCCGTGAAAGCGGCGCGGCAACCCCGCGTTCTCTTTCCGCTTTCCGGCCTGCCCACGGCTGCCCGCCTGCCCTGCTTCCCACCGGGCGTGCCGGAAGGAAGGCGAGGTTTCCCCACCTGGGATCCAACCCTAGGTTTCTCGCGGTCTTCGCGCCGGGATGACACCGCCGACCGCGAGCGCCGTTCAACCGTGAACCGGGATGGGAGTGACGCCGCCATGAGCCGAGCCAAGGACTTGTTGGGGATCCGCGAGCTGCTGCAGAAACGCCGCAAGACGACCGAGGAGGCCCAGGCGGGCGCTCGCCGGGAGTTGATGGCGCTGAAGGATCAGGAGCGCGATCCCGAGTACGAGGAGCAGGCGCAGGCGGAGCTGGCGGACTACACGCTCTCCACCCTCATCGAAGCCCAGCGCCGGGAGATCATGCTCATTGACGCCGCGCTGCGCCGCATGGACACGGACGTGTTCGGCGAGTGCGTGGACTGCGGGAACGAAATCTCCATGGACCGACTGGAGGCCATGCCCTTCGCCATCCGCTGCGAGGAAGACGCCGCCCTGCACGAGCAGGAGACGCGCGACGCCGCGCGCCACACGGGCAGCCTGTCCCTCTAGCGAAGCCGTCAGGCGCTCCCCCGTGCGTCCATCCCGCGCGGGGGAGTCGTGTGTCCGGCGACAGGGCGCCTAGTTGGCGTCGCGCTGGAGCACGATGAAGCGGTAGTTCTCCAGCTCGTTCTGGCCCGCCGTGTAGAGCACGGTGACGAGCAGGTCGTACGGCACGGCCTTGTCCGCGATGACGGACAGCTCGTGGCTGAACGGCGCCGCCGGGTTGCGCTCGGCGATGAACTTGAGCTTCTTCACTTCCTTCTTCAACTGCTCATCCAGCCCCAGCACCAGCCGATTGTTGCCCTCGGGGAACTGCGTCGCCGGGATGCGTCCTTCCACCAGCCGCACCACCTCACGGTCCCCCACCAGGATGTTCTTGGGGGTGATGGTGATGGCCACCGTGTCCTTGGGGGTCGCGCGCGTGGAGGACACCGGCGGACGGACGTCCTCGGACGCGGTGACGGCCGCGGAGGACGACGCGAAGGACCTCAGGAGGAACACCAGGATGATGGTCATCATGTCCATCATCGCGGTGATGTTGAGCTCCTTCACTTCCGACGCGGCCTCACGCTCCTTGCGCTTCTTGCGCGCGAGGGCCCGTCGGTAGCGCATGCGCGCGAGCTGTTCGGCTTCGGCGGCGGTCGGCGGCGCGGTTTCGGACATGGCTACAGGGTGCTCAAGGTGACGTCGGGGAAGAGCAGCTTGTGCTCGGTGGGGCCCGCCGTCTCGCGCAGGGCGTCCATCGTGTGGATGAGGGCCTCGTAGGGGACGTTCGGATCCGCCGCCACGATGACCTTCGTCTCCTGGGGGAACTCCGCCTTGATCTTCACCAGCCGCGCGTTGAGCGCCGCGTAGTCATAGGTGCCGCCCGCGAGCACCGGCAGCGTGGGCGCATCCCCCTCCGGCGCCGCGGCCTCCTTGCCGTTGCCCCGGACGTAGAGGCCCTTCTCGGAGATGAGCACCTGGAGCATCAGCTTGGGCGCGTCCGGATCCGCCTGGCCCCCGCTGGCGGAGGCGCCGCCATACGTGGGCGCGGACACGTTGAGCGCACCAAAGGCCGTGAGGCCTGTGATGGACAGCAGCATGAAGATGATGAGGTTCATGAGGATGTCGAGGTACGGGACGATGTTCAGCTCGCCCCCCTCTTCCTCTTCCCTCGGCTTCAGCTTGCGGCGGGAGTAGTAGAACGCCATGCGTGGCTCCGGAAGCCAGCGGGGACTACGACGCCGCCCGGACGTCGGAATCCGACGGGACGACTTCCAGCGAGCCGCGCCGCGACAGCAGGTTCTCCAGCTTCAGCGCATTCAACTCCACCGTCTCCACCATGTTCTTCGCGTACGTGTGGAAGAACAGGTGCGCCACGATGCAGATGACGGCGATGGAGAGCCCGAAGCCCGTGTTGTACATGGCCTCCGAGATGCCGTTGGAGAGCAGCGCCTGCTTCTGCTCCGCCGGCACGTTGCCGAGCGCGCGGAAGGTGCCGATGAGGCCCACGATGGTGCCGACGAGTCCCACCAGCGTCGCGATGTTCGCGAGCGACCACAGCCACTGCACCCGGCGCGTCACGTGCGGCGTGTACTCCGCCAGCGCCTCCTCCACGGCCTTGGCCACTTCCAGCTCACCGCGGTTCGCGTTGATGAGCCCCGCGCGGATGACGCGGGCCAGCGGCGAGCGCGGCGCCATGCCGCAGAACTTCACCGCGCGGTCCAGGTTGCCGCTGCGCACCATCTTGTGGACCTGTTCGATGAACGCGCTCGCGTTGAGCCGGTAGCGGTACAGCAGCGTCACCGCGCGCTCCCCGATGACCGCCAGCGAGGCGAGCAGCCAGAACAGGTTCACCAGCATGAAGTGGCCGCCGGCGTCGAACGCGGTGAACACGAAGTCCACCAGGCCTCCAGAGGAAGCGTGGCCAGCCGCGGGAGCCGCCTCGGCCAAGACCATGCTCAACAACGCGTTCACGGAGGGATTCATCGCGGAGTGCGTCCTTTCGCTGCCCCCCGCGCGCACCCCTGCCGCGAACGGGCAGGAGGCTTGCGATCACGGGCCGGGAGCAATCCGGACTTGTAGGACTTCGCCCGAGAGGGTGTCAAGCCAGGGGGCCCAAGCCAGCCCCCTGGAATGACTCAGCTTTCCGCTCAGGCCGCCGAAGAAGGCGGGGGAGCGACCGGTGCCTCGGCGGCAGTCCCCACGGCGACCTCTCCCGGAGCGCCCAGGCCGCCCTGCTCCACCACCTCGCGGCGGTAGTCGCATTCCTTGTTCGGGCAGGAGATGTAGGCCCCGTCCCGCTTGGAGTACTTCTGCAGCAGGTACGGCGACGCACACTGAGGGCACGCCTCCGCGAGCGGCCGGTCCCACGCGGCGAACTTGCACTCCGGATACCGGTTGCAGCCGAAGAAGATCTTCCCCCGGCCACTGCGGCGTTCGGTGAGGTAGCCCACCTTGCACTCCGGGCAGTTCACCCCGATGGAGATGGGCTTGGACGTCTTGCAGTCCGGGTAGCCCGAGCACGCCATGAAGCGTCCGAACCGGCCGCGCTTGATCACCATGGGCTTGGCGCACTTCTCGCACTTCTCGTCCGTGGTCTCCTCCTCCACGATGACGATCTTCCCCTCGGCGTCCCGCTTGAAGTCCTTGGTGTTCTTGCAGTCGGGGTAGTTCGAGCAGGCGAGGAAGTGGCCCATCTTCCCGAACTTGATGACGAACGGGTTGCCACACTTCTCGCAGGCGATGTCGGTCTTGATCTCCTCGCGCTTGACGTCGCGCATCTCCGCTTCGGCCTTCTCCAGGGTCTCCTTGAAGGGCCCGTAGAAGTCGTGGAGGACGGTCTTCCAGCTCGCGCCGCCGTCGGAGATCTGATCGAGCTTCTCCTCCATGCTGGCCGTGAACGACACGTCCAGCTCATGGGGGAAGTGCTTCACCAACAGCTCGTTCGTCATCTGCCCCAGGTCCGTGGGCCGGAAGCGGCTCTCCAGCTTCTCCACGTACTTCTTGTCCTGGATGTTGGAGAGGATGGCCGCGTACGTGGACGGACGCCCGATGCCGCGCTCTTCCAACTCCTTCACCAGCGTGGCCTCGCTGAAGCGCGGGGGCGGCTGGGTGAAGTGCTGCTCGTTGAGCAGCTTGTGCAGGGCCAGGACTTCGCCCTCGTTGAGGGGCGGCAGTTCGCCCACCACGTCCTCGGCGCCGTCTTCACCGGCGGCCTTGGCCTTGTCGCGCTCGGACTCCTCTTCCGGCGTGAGGCCGGCGCCGTACACGCCCAGGTAGCCCGGGAACTTCAGCGTGCTGCCGGACGCGCGGAAGGTGGCGCGGCCCGCGGTGATGTCCGCGGCCGTCTGGTCGTACACGGCGGGCTTCATCTGGCACGCGACGAAGCGGTTCCAGATGAGCTCGTAGAGGCGGAACATGTCCGACTCGTCCATCGCGTCGAAGAAGGGACGCACGCGCTCGGGCGGGTACTCCAGGGACGTGGGCCGGATGGCCTCGTGCGCGTCCTGGGCGCTCTTGCGGCTCTTGTAGACCATGGGCTCCGGCGGCAGGTAGTCCGCGCCGTACTTCTGGCCGATGAACTCCCGCACCTGAGTGACGGCGTCGTCCGACAGACGCGTGGAGTCCGTACGCATGTACGTGATGAGCGCCGTCTGGCCCTCCTCACCCAGCGGCACGCCTTCGTACAGCTTCTGCGCCAGCGTCATCGTCTTCTTGGCAGTGAAGTGCAGACGGTTGGCGGCCTCCTGCTGGAGCTTGGAGGTGATGAACGGCGCGGGCGCGTTGCGGCGGCGCTCCTTGCGGTCCACCTTGGTGACGGTGAAGGGCGCGTCCTTCAGCTCCGCGACCAGCCCGTCCGTGGTGGCGCGGTCCTTCAGCTCCACCTTCTTGCCATCCACGCGGGACAGCTTGGCCTTGAAGGGCGGAGGACCCTGGGGGCCCTGCACCAGCGCGTCCAGCGTCCAGTACTCCTCGGGCGTGAAGGCCTTGATCTCCGTCTCGCGCTCCACGATGAGGCGCACGGCGACGGACTGCACGCGGCCGGCGGACAGACCCCGGCGGATCTTCTTCCAGAGCAACGGCGAGATTTGGTAGCCGACGAGCCGGTCCAGGATGCGCCGGGTCTGCTGCGAGTCGTAGTTGTCCTGGTTGAGCTCGCGCGGATTGGCGATGGCTTCCTGCACCGCCTTCTTGGTGATCTCGTTGAAGGTCACCCGGAGGGAGTCGGGGTGGGCCAGTTCTTCCTTGATGTGCCAGGCGATGGCCTCGCCCTCGCGGTCGGGGTCCGTCGCGAGGAACACGCGGTCCACCGTCCTGGCCGTCTTCTTCAGCTCGTTGAGGACCTTCTCCTTGCCCTTGATGACCGTGTACTCGGGCTTGAAGTCGTCATCCACGTCGACGCCAATCTTGCTCTTGGGCAGGTCCTTCACGTGCCCCACGGACGCCTTCACCGTGTAGCCAGAGCCCAGGTACTTCTTGATCGTCTTGGCCTTGGCGGGAGACTCCACCACCACCAGGTAGTGCGGGCCCTTGCCACGGCGTTCAGGGACTTCCTCTTCCGCGTCGGCATCCGCGTCCACGGTGGGGAGGTCCTCGCCGTCCGCGCCACGGCGACGGGCCGCCGTCTTCTTGGCCGACACCTTCTTGGCCGCCGTCTTCTTCTTCGCGGGCGCCTTCTTGGCGGGGGCCTTCTTGGCCGCCGTCTTCTTCTTCGCGGGCGCCTTCTTGGCCGTCTCCTCCGCCGCCGCTTCCGTCTGCGCCGCCTGTGTCTTCTTCCGCGTGGCCATGGCTCTCCTACCTCGGACTGCCTTCAAACCTTCTCGTACCGTTTACCCGGGTGCTGGACCACCAGCCCCGACAATTCCAACTCCACCAGGGCGCTCGTGAGCGCGGCGGGGGACAGCGGGCTCTGGGCGAGCACCTCGTCAAAAGACCGGGGAACCCTGTCCAACAGCCCATAAGCCCCGCGCGCTTCCACGGACAGCGCCTCCCACCAACCTCCTTCACGCCCCGGCGGCACCGCCCGGCCGGAATGAACCCCCACCACCGCGCAGATCGCTTCAGCCGACGTGCATGCCCGTGCCCGCCCGTCCGCCAGCAGGGCGTTGCAACCCGCCGCCGCCGGCTGCCAGACATCCCCGGGCAGGGCGAACACCGGACGGCCCTGCGTCCGTGCCGCGTCCGCCGTGTACAGGCTCCCGGATTCCAGCCCGGCTCGCATCACCAGCACCGCATCCGACGCCCCAGCGATGAGTCGGTTGCGCCGGGGGAAGGTCGTCGTGCTTGCCCGGACACCGGGCGGCAGTTCGCTGAAGAACACCCCACCCCGAGCAAGGAAGTGCGGCAGCAGGCGGGCCTGGGCGGGATCCAACTGGTCCAACGCCGACCCCAGGAAGGCCCACGTCTCACCGGCCGCGTCCAGGGCGCCCCAGTGACAGGCCCGGTCCACGCCCTCCGCCGCGCCCGACACCACCCCCACGCCGGCCTCCGCCACCTGCCGGGCGAAGGTGCGCGCGAACGGCAGGAAGCCCTGGTCGGGGTGGCGGCTGCCCACCATCGCCAGCCGCCGCCGGGGAGGTCCAGGCTCGCCCCGGTAGAACAGGAGCGGCGGCGCGTCCTCCAGCCCCACCAGCCGGCCGGGATGGGCTGGCGTGCCGGCGAAGGCCACCCGGATGCCCGCGGCGTCGCAGGCGGACTCCACCCGCGAGGCCAGGTCGTCCAGCGAAGCGACGGTGGCCAGGCGCTGCCGGACGGGTGCGGGCACCGGAACGTCGGACACCCAGTCCCGGACCGGGGCGGACGCGAGGCGGGACAACTGCCCCCCTGCGAACGCACGCACCGCGTCCAACGTCCGGGGCCCCAGGCCAGGGATGGCCCAGAGCGCCAGACAGGCGCGGTGTTCTCCGGTGGGTGTGCCCGTGTCGGTCTCTGTCATGCCCGTCCCCCGCCTGTTTCCCACCTATATAGAGGAGGTGGGCCCGGGAGGGGCGTGACACATAACACCGGAACATCGGTGGTCAAGCGGCCCGCCCCTCCAGGGCGGGCCGGAATGCAGCTTTCCTGCCGTTCGGAAGCCCGCGCCTAGCGGCTGGCGGTGGGGGTCCCGGACTTGCGCATGGTGGCGCGGTCGCCCGCGGAAATCTCCACCAGCGAGCGGGTCAGGATGCAGTTGGAGGTGCGCTCACGCACTTCGGTGACCATGCACTGGGCCACGCCCTCCCACGGGTAGACGCGCTGGCCCTTCTTGACCTCGCCCGGCTTCGAGTCGCCGCGGCCGAGCACGTCGAGGCTGGGGTCGCCCTTGCGCTCGATGGTGAAGATGTTGCCCACCTGCACGCCGTCCGCGGTGCCGCGGTCCACGACGATGAAGTGGTGCTCGCCCAGCACGGTCTGGCCCGGCGTCATCGGCGTCAGCACGTAGCCGGGGATCTCCTTGGAGTTCGGCTTGGGCGCCACGCGCTCCGACAGCCGCTCGCTGGAGGGGCCCACGTAGTTGCCGCGCTCGATGGGGTCCCAGGTCTCCATGATGCGGGCGGTCACCATGTCGTCGTTGATGGCGGTCACCTGGACCGTGCCCAGCAGCTCCGTGAGGAAGCCCGCCTTGGCGCCCGTCACCGGGTGCTTCACCGGCTCCACGGTGTGGAAGATGACGTAGCGGTCCCCCACCTTGGCGGCGCCCTTCTTCTTGAAGCGCAGGTAGACCCGCTCCGGGGCCGACAGCATCAGCGCCTCGGAGGGGGAGCCTTCGATGCGGCCCGCCTCGTCCAGCTCACGCGACGTCACGAAGCCCTTGGTCGTCACCGGCCGGGCCGAGGACGCGTCGTAGCCAATCTTGCCCACCACCGACACCAGGCTGCCGCCGCTCACGTCCTGGGGCGCCGCCACGTCGTCGGAAGGAAGGTCGCCCGCCTCCACGCGCGACGGCACTTCCTCGCCGCCGGGGAAGAACTTCACGTTGTTGCCCGGGTAGATCCAGTGCGGGTTGGCGATCTGCGGGTTGTAGGACCAGACCTTGGGCCAGTACCAGGGGCTGCCCAGGTAGCGCTGGGACAAATCCCACAGCGTGTCGCCGCCCTCCACCGTGTGCACCTGACCGGGGGCGCTTTCGCGGCCCTGGGGGGCACCGGGGGGCAGCGTGACGGAGGTGGGACGCTCCGGGGCTTCGTCGGAGATGTCCTGGCCTTCCGTCTCGCTGCTGGCCGGCTGCGGTTCCTCCTCTTGCGCGTCCTGCTGCTGGGCATGGGCCGTCCACGCCGGCGAGATGGCGAGGGGCACGAGCAGGGAGGCGAGGATCCGGGAGCGCATCGGACGACGTCCTTTCACGAAAGGGGCTTACGGCGAGAGCGCGGCGAGCCGCTGCTCCGCCTGCGTGGCGGCGGCCGTCCCCGGGAACTGGGTGACGACGCGAGTATAGAGGGCCCTGGCATCCACGGCCTGATTCAGCCGCACCCGGCACTCCGCGAGCCGGAGCATGCCGTCCAGGATGGCATCCCCAGCGGGGTAGGTCTTGATGAGGCGTTCGAACGTCTTCGCGGCGCTGGCCGTGTCCTGGAGGCCCATCTGCCCCAGGCCGGTGAAGTACAGCGCGTTGTCCGCGCGGGGGTGGCGGGGGTTCTCCTCCGCGAAGCGCGTGAGCTGCTCCACGCCCCCGTCCACGTTGCCGGTGCGCAGGAGCGCCACGGCGTGCTCGTACTCGGCTTCGAGGATGGCCGGATCCTTGTCCGGCACCTCCACGCGGCCCGGAGACGCGGATGCGGTCCCCGACGAACCATCCGCCGGGCTGATGAACATCTCCATCTGATCCGGATCCGGCTCCGACACCGCGACCGCCGTGGCGATGCGCGGGGCCGGTTCCTTCTTCGGCTTGAGCCGCACCACCGCCAGCTCCGACGGGGGCAGCCCCAGGCCTTCGTCGGCGGAGGCCGCGTCAGCCTTCTTCGCGGCCGCCGAAGCCGGCGTCGCTGGCGTGGACGCGGCGGGGGCGGTCACGGCGCGGGCGCGGGCGACGGCATCACGGTTCTCCAGCCGCTCCAGGCGCTCCACCAGCTTCGCCTGGGTGACGCGCAGCGTGCGCAGCTCCGCCTCCAGCCGCCCCACTTCCGCCTGGGAAGCGGCGGTGGTGGCGCAACCAGTCGGCGCGCACAGCGCCACGACAGCAAACAGGCGGAAGAAGAAGGGGCGCACCGGCACGAGCCTGGACGGAGGAGATTCCGCGTCGAGGATAGGAAGGCCGGTCGGAGACCGTCAAGAAAACGGCCGGTCTGGAACGGGACGCTCGAACTGGTGTAGCACGAAATTGAGGTGCCGGCCCGTGAGCCCCGCGTCCCGCCGGTGGGAGAAGAACCGCTCGCGCTCACACGCCGTACAGGCCTGTAGCACGTCCACGTGTTCCGGCTTCAGGCCCGCCTTGAGCAGCGAGGCCCTCACCGCCCGGGGAAGATCCAGGTGGGGCTTCACGCCTTCGCGCACCACCTCCGGACCGAAGCGCGCCCGGAAGCGCTCCCCCAGTTCCGCCGACACCTCGTAGCAGCACGCCTGGATGCAGGGGCCCACCGCCGCCAGCAGGTGCTCCGGCCGCGAACCCTTCGCCACCAGCGCCTCCACCGTGCGCGCGCTGATCTCCAGGTCCGTGCCCTTCCAGCCCGAGTGCACCGCCGCCACCCGGCGCCCCCGCGGATCCACCAGCAGCACCGGCACGCAGTCCGCGGTGCCCACCGCCACCCAGCTCCCCTCCCCTTCGGTCCACAGCGCGTCCGCGTCACCCAGCGTCGGGCGCAGCACGTCGTCGGCTTCGCCCTGCACCTCCAGCACCCGGTCGCCGTGCACCTGCGACACCCGGCCCAGCGCGCCCAGCTTCGCGCCCACTGCCCGGGCCAGCCGCAGGTGGTTCTCCTCCACGCGCGAGCGCTCGTCGCCCACGGAGAACCCCAGGTTCAACGACGCGTAGGGCCCTTCCGACACCCCTCCCTCGCGCGTGGCGAAGCCGTGCGGCACCGGCAACAACGCGGACGTGAGGAATGCAGGCGCGGACATGGATGACATGGGGCTTTCCTCGGGCCTTCCGCCCCATGATGGGCGCAGCCCCTGAAAACAGGAACTCGCTGCTAACAGCAGTCCAGGTTCAATATTTCCACGTGAGTACGTTTGACAGGGCGTGTCACCCCCCTGACAATTTCTGGACACTCCTTCCCGCTGCACAGAACGCGCGGGCTTCGGAGACACTGCGTTCCGCACATGGCCCTGGGTTCCGAGACGATTGGCAGGAAGCTCCTCTGGAGCATTGGCCTGCCAGGGTTGGTGGTGGCGTTGCTGGGCGTGTGGCACTTCTCGCGCGAGACGCGGCAGGCCGTGCGCGAAGGCACGCACCTGGAAGCCCTGGCGCTGGCGGAGTTCGTGTCGTCCACGTTCACCCTGCCGCAGGCGCCGGGCGCTGCTCCGCACGGCGCGGTGGCGGAGGTGCTGACGTCGGACACGCGGCTGTTCCGCTCCGTGGAGGACCTGCGGGTGCTGACGCCGGACGGGCGCATCCGGTGGAGCCGGCGTCCGGCCGAACAGGGCCACCCGCATCCGGAGGCCGCGCGGCTGTCGGCGACGGGGCAGGAGGCGGCGCGCACCATCGACCACGGCACGGAGGTGGTGCGGCCCCTGGGCGGCCCCGAGTGCTCTGGCTGCCACACCGGCGAGGCCGCGCAGCGCATGGGCGTGTTGCAGGTGCGCCTGGGCGAGCCCGCGCTGCACCGCCAGTTGCAGACGATGTTCGGCGACGCGCTGGGGGCCATGGTGCTCTTCGTGGGCATCCTGGCGCTCGTCACGTGGCTGAGCCTGCGCTTCGTGCTCACGCGTCCGCTCAAGCGGCTGAGCGAGGTCATGGGGCGCGCGGAGTCCGGAGACCTGCTGGTGCGCGCGGACGCCCGGGGCACGGATGAGATCGCGCGGCTGGGCGCGGCCTTCAACCAGATGCTCGCGCGGCTCACCTCCATGAAGGTGGAGGAGATCGACACGCACCGCGACCTGGAGCTGGTGAAGGAGAAGCTGGCGCTCAAGGACGAGTTGGAGGAGCGCCTGCTGGAGCTGTCGCTGCTCTTCGACGTGGCGCGCTCGCTCAACACCACGCTGGAGCTGGACGAGCTGCTGTCGCGCATCACCCGCATGGTGGTGGAGCGCCTGCACATCCCCGACTTCTCCATCATGCTCCTCAACGAGGACGGCATGCTGGAGGTGAAGCACGCGTGGCCGAAGGGCCGGGGCCTGGAGGGCCACACCTTCGCCGTGGGCGAGGGCGCGTGTGGCCGGGCCGCCCAGACGCGCAAGGCGGTGTACCTGCCGGACCTCACCGACAGCACCAGCATCTTCGCCCGGCGCGGCCTGCGCGGCGGTTCGGAGCAGGGCTCGCTGCTCGCGGTGCCCATGGTGCACGCGGAGACGCTCCTGGGCGTCATCAACTTCCAGCGGCCGGAGACGGCGTGCTTCTCCGCGGAGGAGATTGAGCTCTTCACGGCGGTGGCGGATCAGGCGGCCACGGCGGTGACGAACGCGCGCCTGCACGCGGAGACGGTGAAGCTCACGCTGACGGACGCGCTCACGGGCGTGCCCAACCGGCGCCACCTCTTCCAGCGGTTGGACCTGGAGCTGGCGCGCGCCCAACGCTTCGGCGTGCCGCTGGCGCTCCTGATGGTGGACGTGGACCACTTCAAGCGGCTCAACGACCTGGCCGGACACCGGGCCGGAGATGAGACGCTGCGCCGGGTCTCCGACGTGCTGCGCACCCGCGCGCGCAAGGTGGACACGCTGGGGCGCTATGGCGGCGAGGAGTTCGTGCTGCTCCTGCCGCAGGTCTCCAAGGCGACGGCGTTCGAGGTCGCGGAGACGCTGCGCCGCGCGGTGGCGGAGTCCGGCGGGCTGGGCCGGCCGGGCCTGCCGGGCAACCACGTCACGGTGTCCATTGGCGTCGCGCACTTCCCCACGGACGCGAACTCGCAGGAGACGCTGGTGGATTGCGCGGACTCGGCGCTCTATTGCAGCAAGCGCACGGGCCGCAACCGCGTGACATGTTTCGAAGCGGGCATGGAGATGCACCCCGGCCGCGAGCGCAGCATCAACGCCCCGCCCTCCGACGCTCCGACGACGCCCCCTGCCCCCTCGGGCATCGCCAAGGCGTGAAGCGCAAGCCGGTGCGCGAGGCTCAGCGCTGCACGAGCGTGCGCACCACGGGCAGCATCAGGTCCGCCCACTCTTCGTAGCCCACCGCGGACGGGTGGAAGCCGTCCGGGGAGAAGAAGTCCGAGCGCCGGGGGATCATCTCGCGGCTGGCCGTGTACAGGTCCACCAGGTGCAGCCCGTGCGCGCGGGCCACCGTGGCGATGGCTTCGTTGAACAGTTCGATGCGCCCTTCGTACAGCGCGCTCGGCACCAGCTTCGCGATGGGCGCGAGCGCCATGTCGGCCAGGTTCACCACCACCATGGACGCGCCGGTCTGCTTCAGGCGCCGGGCGATGCGGTCCAGGTCGTCCTGGTACTCCGCCACCTCGGTGCCGCGCCAGAGGTCGTTGGTGCCCACGCCCAGGGTGATGAGCGTGGGCTGCAACGCGACGACGCGCTTGAGGGCGTGGGTGACGACGTCGCGCACGCGCGCGCCGCTCTGCCCCAGGTTGGTGTGGCCCACCGGCAGGCCACCCTGTCGGAGGCGGGAGGCGAGCCGGTCGGGATAGCCC
>NZ_RAVZ01000141.1 GCF_003611635.1 Corallococcus terminator
CCCCCAACCCGACGGCCCTGCCCGAGGACGTGACGGTGGAGTTCATCTCCACGCCTTCCGGCGCGGCCATCTACGATGGGGAAGCCCAGATTGGCACCACGCCCACGAAGCTGATGCTGCCCCGTTCGAAGGACACGGTGCTGCGCTTCAAGCTCGCCGGCCATCAGGACGTGGAGCGGACGCTCAACTACAGCCGGAGCGCGGACTCGACGGTGCGGCCCGTGGAGGTGCGCCTGGAGCCGGTGCGCGTCGCGGCGCCCCGGCCGACGAAGCCCACGAAGCCCGCCAACAACGGCTCCGACCCGGGCATCGGCGTCTTCGAATAGGACGCGGGTCCGATTCCCTCCGCCTCCACATTCAGAAGCCCAGCAATCTTAACGGGTTGCTGGGCTTTTCTTTGCCCGCGTTACCTCATGTGCCCTCAGTGCGGCCCTTCAGCACGGCACTGGGAGCGCCTGTGCCTTCGGGTAACAGGTGGGCATGGCGCCAACGCGGCCGAGGGAGGGCAAGCCAGAGTTCCTTCCCACCGCGACTCACTTGCGGCCGTCCAAGAGAAGGCACCTCAGTTCGTTGACGTTGCCGCAGGAGTCAAAGCTCCCATGGAGCGGCTGCTGACGCCGACGCCCATGCGTCCCCAAACCCCAAGGCGCGTGGCTTCACGTCAGGCCCTGGCGACCCATGCGCCGACGCGGTAACTTGAATTACAGACGTGGATGAACCCGCAGTTGCAAGGCTTCATTCTTTGCTCCATTCCACCGCGAGAAACCCGCCCCGTCAGCTCTGGGTTACGTGCCACGTCCGCAAGGGAAACCGCCGTCTCCCACATCATCAACATCACCGCTCCACGTGGCGGCTGCCCAAGCGTTCTGGCGCTCTCCATCGGTGGAGGTGTGATTCAAGACCCATCCCATCTTCCCTCTCCTTGCGGAACCTGCCCCCCAAGAGGCCAACACATGTCGCCTTTTCTCAAGAAGCAATGGCTCATCCTCGGTGGAGGCGTGTTCGGAACAGGCCTGATGGGGGTCTGCGTCCTCCTCGCAAGCGCGCCGGCCGCATCCGCGCCCCCCGTCACGACACCGGGCACCGGAAGGATGGAAGCCGTCGCGGTGGTGAACGGGCGGGAGGTGTCAGGCCAGAGGTTCGAGCGATTGATCGCCGCACGGCGGACAAAAGCCCGTTTGAGCAACGGGCTCATTCCAGAACCCATCGATCGCGCCCTGAGAATTGACACGGCTGAGCAGTTGATCGACGAGCATCTGCTGGAAGAAGCCGCATCGGACCTGGGCCTCATGGTCCAGGAAGAGGATGTGGACCGAGGCCTTGAGGCGTTCAAGAGAAGCTTCGACACCGAAGCAGACTTCAATCGCTTCGTGGACGAAGCACCCTTGGGCCTCTCCGAGCTCCGGCGGCGGATGCACAGCCGCTTGTTGCAGGAACGTGTAGCGGAAATCGAGGCAGGCCCTGTCTCCGACGAAACCGTCAAGGCGTTCTTCGAGAGCCAACCGGAGAGGTTCGCTCCCACTGACCCGTCCCAGCCTCTGCCATCGTACCTTGAGGTCGAAGCAGCAGTACGTGCGGAATGCCTGTCGTTCATGAGGCGCCGTCAACAGGCAGCGTTGATGCAAATGCTGCGTGCCCGAGCACATATCAGCAGCCCCCTGTTGGACAGCCTGGGAGCGCGGTCAGAAAACGAATCCGCCCTGCGTGGGGAATGGAAGAAGTCCAGTACCCTTGTTGGCGAGGCCCAACCCTCTCCCTCACAGCGACAAGAATCCACCTTGTCGGGAACCAAGACGAGGGACCTCTAGGTGCACCTCAAGCCCCAAGACGCAAGACATCTCCCGGTCCTGCTGATTGCCGTGCTTTTCGCGTTGAACGCACAGGCCGTGACCACCAGTTATTTCAACTACACGAACGTGGTCAAGGAGGAGTACACCAACGGCTGGCAGGCAACGAGCGCCTATATCATTCCAAGCAATCTCAATTGTCGGCGCACTTCCTTTACGCCCCTCAGCCCTGAAGTTCCCATCTCAAGCCACAGCAATGATCCTCGGGCCCCTACCTCCACCTCGTCCATCCTCTACTGGAACACCAATGACTGCAGCATCAAGCAGGCATCCAATGGCCTATGGACCGCGTACTTTCACTTCCAGGCCCGCTCCCTGAAGGATCTCGGAACCCACGTCATCCGCTGCGACGGATATGCCTCACATATCACCACCTGCATCTCAGCGAACAACCCTCCCTGCAACATCCAATGCAACCCCTATCAGACGATAGAGGCCGACGCGGTGGAATGGAACATCAAGGTCATCAACATTCCCCCGATTGCCGCACCCGCCTACTCGCCCGCGGCGTTGGCCTGGAACTCCACCGTGACCTTGTCCGCGAACGGAAAGGATCAAGACAACCCCTACTCACAAGACACCAACAAGTACCGTTGGGCGGTTGTTTCGCGCCCACCGAACGCCGTCGCGTCCCTGGTCAATGGGGATCGCGCCAACGCAACCATTGCCTTCAATGATGAGCGGAATCTCGGGCTTTGGGTTTTCAAGCTCGAGATGGACGACAACGAGGGACAGATCGTCGTCAACAACAACGCGATCCAGTTCACGGTCCCCAATGCCGAACCCAACTTCACCATCAGCGGCGCCCAACAGGTTCCCGTAAAGCATCCCATCCAGCTCGGCAGCAGCAAGCTCACCGATGATGATGGTGGGGACCTCACCTTCACCTGGGACATCCTGAAGAGCCCCTTGCGCTCGCCCGTGCGCCCACGGAACGGCTACGCCACCACGCCCAGCATCAACATCCCCACGACCCAGGCCGATGTCGGTGAATGGATCTTCCGACTCTCCGCCAAGGACAACGAGGACGCCGTCGTCGCCATGACCGTCACGGTCCTGGTCGTCGACAGCCTTCCGCGCATCGCCTTCAGTGGGGCTTCCAGGGTCACTGTCGGGCAGAGCCTCCTGGTCGAGACCACGGTCCTCACCGACGACGACGGCGGCAATCTGAGCTTCAGGTGGGAAGCCGTACAACAACCCGGTGCATCCGGCCCAGCACTTCCCTCCGTCCTCTCAACGACGTCGATGGTGAGCACGGGTGCGCTCTGGGTCCCGGGCACGTGGATCGTCCGGCTGACCGCCATGGACGATGAAGAAAACTCCGTCCAGTCAGAGTTCAAGGTGCTGGTGGACGCAGAGCCCTACGTCTCCGTCACGGGCTTCAATGGCGAGGAGTACGAAGGTGTGCAGCTCGTCACCCACGTGGGTGGAACCTTTCCCATCCTTTACGGCCTGGCCGAGGATCCTGACTCCACCTGTCTGGGTCTCGCCCATCGCTGCCATCGAACGGATGGCCGGACTGTCTCCCTCTCGCCAGGCATTGTCAGCTACAAATGGTACATTACAGATCTCCCGCTGGAGGCGAACTCCTACGGCCCTCCGGGAGTCACCTATTATTGGGGCCCCGTGAGTGACACCTTCAACGGGGTCACGGACGATGCCCCCACGCTCAACATGATGTTCGAGTACCTCCCCGAGGGGAGCTGGACCTTCGACTTCTGTGCCACGGATGGAGAAGGCAACCAGACCTGCGCATCCACGCAAGTCCTGGTACAGCAAGCCCCCGTGCCCCCAGAAACATCGATCCTTTCGGACCTGAGCTATGTGGGGCAGGTGGTGACGACTTCCCTGGAGGGAGTGCTGCCCCGGGAACTCAGCTTCACAGGGCACGCCACCGACTGGGACAACGGGTTCTCCTATTACCAGGGTCACACCAGCCCCACGGAGCAACTCGCGCCATGGACCGGCATCGTGAGCCACCGGTGGTCCGCCATCCCTCCCTCCCCGGACTGTCCCGTCCCTGCCCTGGGTACGGGAACGACCCTGACGCTCTACCCTGCGGGCACCGTCCTCGCCCCGGCGTGCCTGGGTCGATGGCGGATCCGCTTCACGGCGACCGACGATGACACGCTGCCGCTCAGCTCGACCGCCGAGTATGTCTTCACCCTCAAGAACTGCTCTTCGAAGGTCTGCATCGACACTCCCCGCTCCGCCATGCCCGCGGTGCTCTCATCCGGAGGACAGGGGATCCTCATCGGTTATCATGTCGACGCGGCCCTCTACGACGAACTGATCTTCGGCCTGGGCGTCTCCATCCGACTTGAGGTCATCAAGATTGGGGATGCGCTGCCGCTCTACACTTCGACGAGCGGCAACCTGAACCAGAGCGGGCGTGGACGGATGTTGTTGGCCTACTGGCCCGGGACCACCCAGGTGGGAGCACCGGTGCCGGAAGGGCAGGTGTTCAGCTTCAGGCTGACACTCCTTGACGCCGCCGGGAACGGCCTGGAATCACAACTTGAATACGGCGCCATCCGCTCCGAACCCATGAAGATTGTCTTCAACGAGCCACCGACCCGCTACCTGGCACAACATGCTTCGGGCTCCGTATCCTTCACGCTTTCGGGAGCTCAAGGGGCCGTGGATTCTTTCCGGGCGACGATTCGTGACTCGGCGGGTCGGGCTGTGAAGACAATCTACCTGATCTCTTCCGCCACCTCGGTGGCGGTTTCCGGGCTCTCGCCGGCTGGCCACTATACGCTTGAAATCGCGGCCGTCCGGGGAGGCATCAGCTACACCCTGTCGACCCAGAAGCTGACCGTCTATCAGTACCAGCTCCAGTTGGGCAGCCAGACGCCCCAGTTCGTCGTCGTCAACAACGATGATGACAACTTCAATGGGGTGATGGATTCAGAGGAGGCCCAGCCCGCGGGCGATGATGAACTCGCGGAGATCAAGCTCGTGATGAATCCACCCGTGCCTGGAACGTTGAGCCTCGAGCACACCTTGGAGCCCGACGCGATCCGATTCTGGACGACCCTCTCCAAGACCCAGGCGTTCGCCATCCCCAGCACCCTGGCCCTGCCCGCCGAAAGCGCCCCTCCGTCGCTTTTCATGGAAGCCCTGCGGGTGGGGAGTGGCGAGCTCCGACTTCAGTTCACCACCACCGAGGGGATCACCCTGCCCACCAGTACCCTCAAGGTGGAGACGCACAAGATGGAGATTGTTCAGGACTCGGATGACGATCAAGTCGTCGAGGAAGATGACGCGACCCTCTCATTCCTCCGCGCCGGCCGTTGGGACAACGCCTATGACGGCACGCTCAACGTGCTCAATGGCGCGGACCCGAACCACTTTGTCGCAAGGGACCCTTCACGGTTCTATCTCCGGGCACGAGGGCCGCGCTTCGCCACGAACGCCAGCACTGCGGAAACGCTCGGATTCCTCTTCAACTCCGCCCGTGGCTCCACGCAGTACGAGGGAGTCCAGGTTCCACTCGTGGAAACAGGGAGCGGCACTTCGGTCCTGGTCTCACGCAGCCTGATGATGACTGGGTTCGACATCGAGGGGATTCCCAGGGCGGATACGGATGACGGCTTCGCCACGCATGATGGCGTCAGCCAGGTGGTCGCTGACAATGCGCCTGGAGACCGGACCTTCCGCTCCAGCATCCATGGAAACGTCAGCTTCCAGCCCCTGCTCGCCGGCTTCAACCAGAAGTGGCGAATGCCTGTCTGTGGGCCTTCACGCAGGAAGATGGAGATGCGCATCCTCGTCTTCCTCGAGCCCTTCCAGGACATCGGTGTCGATCCGGATGGAAACCCCGCGACGAACGACCAGTTTGGAAGACTGAACGCGACGTTCGACTATGTGGACGTCAACCAGAACGGGAGTCATGACCTGGGAGAGCCGAGCGAGCCCTACGTCGACCTGAGTGAAGGGGCCACGACGGCCCGCACCGGAACCCACAGCGCCACCCTCAGTGGGCGAGGGCCCATCACCAGCACCACCAACGTCTTCCAGGATGTCCGTCAAACCAACACCCTCTGGTCACCAGCGTGTCTCGAAGCCACCGTCCCGGGTCAGGTCCAGTTCGTGGACGCGCCGACGTACAACTTCACCAACATCCTCGCGGACGGTGTCATCACCAACGCCGAGTTTGGCGCCATCTACGAGAAGTTTGGTGACACCATGACGGAGGACATCGTCGACGTCTTCTACGGGACGCGAATCGAGGTCCACCGCGCGGATGGAACCGTGGTCCCCGCTGGGGGCCACGCCTTCCCCCCGCTGTACCAGACGGCCCGGGTTCCCCACGGGGAGAAGCTGTTCGTGCTGATCCAGAGTGACCTGCCGACCTGGCCGGTGCTCGCCCATGAGCTCGCCCACATCCTGACGAACACCGCAGACTCGCCGGGGTCCCCAGCGTTCTTCTATCCGACCGTCGAAGGCCATTCCTTCACCCAGATCAACTCAGGTCGGCGCATGCCCTTGTGGGTGGAAACCGAAAGCCGGATGACGCGAGCCGCTGGAGATATGCTCGGCCATGGGAACCGGGTCCTTAAAACGTACTGAGAGGGATTTCTGTCATGCGACTGCGCATCATCATCGCCCTGGTCGTACTCGCCGCCGTGGCGGGACTGATCCTCTTCCTGAGTCCCGCCGGCGTGTCGGGCCTCCCCACGTCGGGGGACCGGGGGCCTGACGCGGCCATACGACCTTCGGCTCCGCCGCCCGGGTCCCCTCCATCCTCCAGACGACCCGCGGAGACCTCGTCTCCCGGAGAGCGTGTTGCCCGTACCGATGCAGGAACCTCGGAGTGGGCCTCGCTGACACCAGAACAGACTGTCGAGCGAATGCTCCATGCGAACCACGGTATTTCTGAGCTTTCGGGCGAGGAGATGCGCCAATCCTGGGAGGCGGTCCGACGGAATCCCCAACCCCATCTGCCATACCTGCGCTCCCGTGCCACCCTGAGCCAGCTCGACGCCGCGCAGGACCCCCTGGCGTTCCAGGCCTCATTGAAGGCCATCAGCTACCTGCTGGTCCTGGGACAAGACGCGGAACGTCAACAGGTCGTGGAGTTACTGCGCGAGGTCCAGCGGGAACAGGATGTGGTTTCCGCACAAGTCGCCACACTGGCCCGAGGCCGCAACATCGCTTCGATGTCTCCGGACGAGCAGCCGGGTTATCGGGCCCAGGTCGTTCGCATGAACCGGCTGCTGGACGCGGAGGGGTTCATCGTAAGAGCCTTCGCGGCAGTAGGGGATGCGCGTCTGCGCGATCTCCTCCTGCCGCGTCTTGACTCCAGCGAACTGCGCAATGGCTACATCGACTATCTCACGACGACGGGACTGCAGGACCCTGTCGTCAGGGCTCGCCTGAAAATGATGCTTGAAGGCTCGCCTTCTCCGGTGACGGAGCAACATCTTCGACGCTTCTTCGCCCAGCCCCAGAAGTAGTTTGGAATTGCCCCCGTCAAATCGGACAGCTCAGGAGTGCGGAAGAGGCCCATCAGGCGCCCCGTCAAGGTCTGCCTGAACAGGGCGCCGCTCCCCTGGCCGCACTGCCTTCGAACTCCGGAGTGCCGAAGCGGAGGGCCAGCGGGCGGCAGGGAGTGTCGGACCCGGACGGGGCGGTCCACGCCCCGAGCGCGTGGTAGAGCCGGCCCTCGCGCCGCTCCAGGTAGAGGATCATGTTGAGCGGCCAGCCAGCGCCCTGGAACAGATGCCGGTCCATGGGCGTGGGCTCCTGGCTCACCCGCAGGCCGCGCTCATGGGGCGGGCCGATGCGGTGCCAGTCCGGGTGCAGGTGGATGGAGCCGAGCACCTCCAGCCCCTCCGCCTCCGCCTCCTCGGTGATGCGCAGCAATTCCCGGGGCTCGCACCAGTAGCCGCGCCGGCCATTGGCATAGCAGGCACCGAAGCGCGGGATGATGGTGGCGCCGAACTCCTGGAGCACGGTGTCGTCCGTCTCGCGGATGTTGGCGGCGAAGCGGACGCGCTCCACCCGCATCGCGTCGTCCACGAAGCGCCCCAGCAGGACGGCCCAGCTCCGGGGTGGCAGCTCCGGGGTACACGCCAGGTATTCGCGGGTGGCGTCCGCGAGGAAGTCCGACAGCACGTCCGGGTCCAGCAGCACGAGCTCCGGACTCATTCCGGCGTCTCCAACGTGGGGCTGGGGAGGCGGCCCTCGGCACGGTCCTCGCGAAGTTGGGTGATGAGGCCGCGGGCGACGCGCTCCTCGAAGGCGGCGGTGGCGTCCGGCGTCCAGGTGTAGAAGCCCTGGCCCGACTTCAGGCCCAGCTCGCCGCGCTCCACCTTCTGCGCGAGCACCGGGGGCACCGGGCGTCCGGCATTGCGCATGACGCCGGTGACGAGGTCCAGCCCCGCGAGATCCAACCGATCGAAGATGCCGGACACGCCGAACCGCCGCCCGATTCCCTGCGTGAGCACGCGGTCCACCATCTCCGGCGTGGCGACACCTTCCTGCACCAGCCGGATGCCCTCGCCGATGAGCGCCTGCAACAAGCGCGGGCCCACCGAGCCCGGCACGTCCTTCGCGAACACCACCGGCGTCTTGCCCACCTCCTCCAGGAAGCGCCGCACGGTCTCCACGACGTCGGTGGCCGTCTTCTCCCCGGGAATGACATCCACGAGGGGAATCAGGTGCGCCGGCAGGTAGTAGTGCGCCGCGAGGACGCGCTCGGGCCGGGTGCAGTCCCGCGCCAGCGCCGTCACGCTCAGCGCGGTGGTGTTGGAGGCGAGCACGGTGTCCGGCGCCGCCAGCCCGTCCAGTTGACGGAAGACCTCCTGCTTGAGCACGAGGTCCTCGGGCACGGACTCGAGGACCAGGTCCTGGCCCACGGCGGCCTCGGCGAGCACCGTGGTGCGCCGGATCCGCCCGAGCGCGGCCTCACGCCCTGCCGGCGACAGCAGCCCCGTCTCCACCAGCAGCGCCGCGTCCCGTTCCAACTTCACCCGCGCGCGCTCACTGCTGTCCGGACGCGTGTTGAAGAGCACCACCTGCCTGCCAGCGATGGCGAGCTCGAGCGCGATTCCGCACCCCATGGCTCCCCCGCCCACCACGCCAATCCGCATCAGCCGCTTGTGTCCCATGGCGGCGCAGCGTCGCCGCAGCCGCATGACGGAGGCAATCCCTCCATCACGAACGCGGAGCGTCAGAACGATGCGGTGAAGGTGCGTTGCAATTGTTCATTCCGCGGCCTCCACCGCATCGCGTCGTCAGCCGTAACGGAGCGCGCATCGCCTTGAGCCGCCCGATGCCCTCCTGCCGTGGGAGACCGGGTGCTCAGGGCGGCGCGGGGACCGTTGGCGGAAGGTTGGCCACATAGGAGATGTAGACCATGCCGCCGCCTCCGACGAAGTAATCAGCGCCGTCCTTCCTGGGCTGGACCAGCTTCACGTCGACCCAGCCTCCGACGTTCGGTGGAAAGAGCCAGGCCCAGGGGCTGACGTGGGGGACATCGTAGGTCCCCGCGTTCTGTGCCAATTGGATGTGCCCGCCTCCGTCCACGTTGAAGATGATGCCCTGGTTCGCGCAGGCCACTGACGCCTGGGTGATGTTGACCCCCGCGGAGGGAATCAAGTGGATCTGAGGGTAGACCTCACCGGCCGCGGGCGGCGAAGCCTTGAGCCTCCCGTTGTAGTGATCGAGGCAGACTTCCAGGCCGAAGCGGATCCCCGCCATGGTGAAGTGGCCTCCACCGCCCAGGCCGGACGCACTGTTTTCCTTTCCGCGCCCGGGAGCGTTCGTGCTCTTGGAGAGATGATCCCTCGAGCCCTGGGTGGGCCTGAGCACGCTCATGCGTTGATCCGGCGTGTTCGCCAGCCCCAGGCGGTGATCGGGCCGATTGACATCCCAGTTCGTGAATTCGTTCGCGTAAACCATGGTGTTGCAGTTGGGACATACTTTAGCGGTGTACGCCTTGGGGCGGATGAAGTCGACGCGTGAGATGTATTCCTTGAAGACCAGCCTGGCGTTGTCCTTGTCGTCCGCTTCAGTCCCACCTCGCTGGATCAGCGCGACATTGAAAATCTCCTTGGCCTGTCCGTCGGTCAGGTAGCCCAGCGCCGATCCGAAGACGAAGAGCCAGTCCTTGTAGGCCGGGGAGTGGGTCCACTGCCGAAGCCTGGGCAGGATCGTCGACACCTCTTCGATGGGATAGGCGCCGCGATCGCCACGGAAGAAGAACTCCGGTGCCATGAAGATCTTCAGCGTGTTGCTGCCTGCGATGGTCACGCTCTTCGCGGCTGCCCGCACCGCATCCATCATGACCTGACAGCGCTTGGACACGTCGATCTTGCTGTTCGTATTACCCAGGTACTTCAACTGGAAGGGATTGGTGGGATCCGCATCCCCCGCGGGCATCGTGTTGATGGAGAACCCGAGGAACTGAACACTGTTGTAGGCCATGAACTCCTCGACGGCGCAGCCGGGTGAGACGTCGCGGGACAAGCTAACCGCGAATTCCCGGAGCCGCCAGCGCCCCGGTACGCAAGAACACGCAGAAAGCCGACTGCGGCTGAGAGCCCTCAGGGGAACCGGTAGACGGTGACGCGCATGCCTGTTCGTCTCAACCCCTCACCGGAAGCGCGGGAGCTGAATCGCATCGGCTCAACCCTTTCACGCGACAGCCACCTTGACGCTCACCGGACAGCCTGGGCGTTCCTCAACTGCTTCGCCTTCGCCGCCTTCTTCACCGCCCATGCTCAGCGCGCGATGGGTAGCACGCCGAGGCTGCGGCGCCCCGTCTTCAGGCCGCTTCGACGCGGTCGCAGTAGGCGGCGAACGTCTTCTTCCAGGCCGGGCGCGCGATGCAGCGCCTCTGGAAGGCGAGCACGTTTGGATGGTCCTTGACGAGACTCTCGTCGATGCCGGCGCCCAGCACATGCGTCATCAAGATGTCCGCGACGGTGAACGCGTCGGTCGCGACGAACTCTCTGCCCGCGAGCCAGCCGTCGAGCTGCTTCAGGCGCATCTCCCCCCACTGGTGAAGCGCATCGCTCCCCTTGGTGCCCTTGCCGCCGTTCAGGTCGACGAACCACGCGGTCAGGACCGGGACCTCGATCGTGTTCAGCGCCGCGACGCACCAGCGCAGCACCTGCGCTTCGCCGGCGAGGTCGCGCGGCATCAGTTTGCCGCTCTTGCGGGCAAGGTAGAGCAGGATCGCACCCGACTCGGTGACGACCACGCCGTCGTCGTCGATCACCGGAATCTGACCGAATGGATTGAGCGCGCGATACGCGGGCGTATCGAGGTCGTGCTGCGGATGATCCATCCCCACGACCTCGTACGGCAGACCCATCTCCTCCAGCGCCCACAGGACGCGCAGGTCGCGGGTCTTGCCGCGGGCCATCTTGTTCACTCGGGAGAAGCCGTAGACCTTGAGCATGCGCGCATCCTACTTCGCGCGCAGGGGGTTCGTGCAGGTCTCTGTCGCTGCTGGCACCAGACGTGGCGGACTGCGGGCCCCTGGCACTCCGGAGCCCGCCTCCCGTGCTTCAAGACATCACGGCAACGCGCCACCGTTGATCCAGCTCGAGATGCTGGTCAGGTTCGCCCCTGGCAGCGTCCCACCGCCCAGCGGCATCTGACTGCCCGACCCGTTCGCCGGCGCCGTCAGGTGCGTGTTGTTGAGCTTGTGCCACACGTAGCTGTTGTTCACGCTGAACGGCTCAATGCGATCCAACGTGCTCTGCGTGGCATTCCCGTTGAAGAGCTGCACGTAGGACACGCCAGCGGCCAGGCTGAGACCCGCCGGAGGCGCGCCGCCCGTGTGACAGGCGGTGCAACTCGCATTCCAGATGGGCTGGATGATGGACGTGTACGTCGTCACGGGCGTGGTGCCACCGCTCACGTACGTCCCGCACAGTTGCCCGTTCCACCCGGAGCCGGCGCCATAGGTGTCCCCGAAGATCTGGAGCAGCCCGGGCTGGTGCGGCCCCACGCTGTCCCAGAACAGGTCATGCGTCTTCTTCGAGTGGGGCATGACGTGCTGCACGCACACCCGCGCCTCGATGCTGCCCATCCGGTTGATGAACTGCGTGGACGCGTTGAACGCCAGATCCGGATCCAACTGCGAGATGTGGCACGTGCGGCAACTGCGCCCCACCAGGTCCTTGTACGTCTGCGCCCTCAAGGGCTCCGCCGGTACGTTGCTCCAGAGCGGCACCACGTAGGCCTCGTTCTGGATCAACGCTCCGCCCGTGTACCAGCCGTTGATGAGCTCCGTGGTGGCCGTGCCCGGGGCAGTGGGCACCACGTAGTTGAGGTTGAGCGACTTCATCTCGTCCTGCATGTCCGCCTTGGTGAAGCCCGCCACCGTGGAGAACTCGTACGACTGCAGGTCGAACGGGAGGAACCTCGAACCGAGCTTCACCGACTCGCGGTCCGGGAACGCCGGGAAGCCGGGCGCCGGGACGTCACCATCCGGGTACACGCCGTTGTGACATACCATGCAGAGCTGGGGGATGGGCCGCGTGCCCAGGTTGTCCAGGTTGGCCTTGCCCACGCGCGTGCCCGCCGCGTCGTAGACGTAGAATTTCACCACCCGCTGGGGGTCGTCGAACTCGTCGGGGTTGCCGAGCTGCGACTCGACGGGTGAGAACTCCATGGCCACCGTGGCCACCGGCGTACCCGCCAGGCGAGCCTCCTCGACGTCCGCGGAATCCGCCGTGTCGATGGTGCCGTAGTTGGCGACGTAGCAGGCCACCTCGTCCTGGCCGAAGAAGTCCAGGCGCTTGGTGCAATGCATGTCGCGCCCAAAGCCCAGGTCCACGTGGTTGGCGTAGACGGCGCGGACCTCTCCGGTGGGGAAGCCGTTGTGGGTCTTGAAGTCGGCCAGGGTGAGCCGCTTGATGCGCGGGTCCACCTGGTCGTAGTAGTTCTGCGACGCCTGCTCGAGACTGTTCTTGAGCAGCAGGTCCGCCGGGTCCGACACGTCCAGTTCGTCCAGGTCGATGGCCGCGAACGAGTCCAGGCCGTGCAGGAAGTCGATGGAGGGCGGCGGGATGACGCGGTCCTCGAACACCACCTCCGTGGAGCACGCCGCGTAGGGGAAGACCGGCGCGTTGGGCGTGGTGGGGTTCTGCGCCCCGCCAGTGTTGACCACGAACGTGCCGATGGGGACGTTGCCCGTCTGGCGGATGGGCACCAGGACGATGTTGGTGTTGGTAGGCAGGTTGTAGAGGGCGTGGATCTTCGCCACCGCGTTGTCGATGACGACGGTGCGGTAGACGGGCGCCGCGCCGGCCGGCATCGGGATGGCGATCTCCAGCGAATACTGCGCGTCCGCCAGCGCGGTGCTGTCGATGCGCACGCACGCCTGGTTGTTCTTCAGCAGGTCCATGTTGAAGGTGGAGAAGTGCGGCGCCTGCGCCACATACGCGGTGCCCGCGGCGTTGAGCGTGGCCGTCAGCTCCTCGTTCCAGACGCCCGCCGTCTCGTCGAAGTAGAGGAAGGGGATGGTGGGCGGCAGCGCCGCGCCCGTCGCCAGTTGCGTGGGGTCCACCGCCACCGTCACCGTGGCCGTGACACCGGGCTTGAGGTTGTACTTCGTGTTGCCGCTGGTGATGGACACCGTGCCGGCGCCGTAGCTCTGCGCCACCAGCGTCTGCCCGCTGAGCGCGCGGGTGGTGAAGTCACCCGGCATCTGCGCGGACTTCAGGTCGATGGTGGTGAGGGCAATCTCGACGTTGCCCGTGGGCGCGCGGCCCAGCGAATCCACCAGGCCGTTGGCGGGGATCTGCACGCGGATGCCCGGGCCACAGATGGGCTTGGGACGTTCCGCGGACGGCAGCGGCAGGGAGACCTGTTCCAGCGGCGGGGGGAGGATGTTGCCCTTGCCATCCTGCCATTGTGGGGTGCGTGCAGCGGCGTACTTGCCCGTCCAGTCGAGCTGCTCGCTGGGCCGGCCCGGACACTCCGAGCTGCTCCGCTGGTTCGTGAGGTCGATGGCCAGGGTGGGGTTGACCACCGTCACGGTGGCGCGCTGCATCTTCCACCGACCGCCGGTGATGCCGCGGTCGTAGATCTGCGACACCGGGCCATGGCCCGCCTTGCGCAGGTTGAAGACATAGCGGTCCGCGTCCCGCGCGAAGACCCGGAAGAAGCCGGAGGCGTTGGTCGTCGTGGTGTTGGTGCCAGCGCTGGTGATGATCTCCACCTGCACGGCGGACAGCGCGGTGCCGGCCAGGTCGGTGACGAAGCCGGAGTAGAGGACGAAGGCCCCGTCGGTGCGCAGCGACAGCGATTGCTCGTCGTAGCCGCCGTGGCCGTCGTACACCAGCACGCGCGCGGTGTAGAGGCCGCGCACGGCGGGCAGCGTCCACTGCACCTGCGTGCCCGAAGTGGCGCTGAGCGTGCCCGCGCCGGGGTCCAGGCTCCACAGGTACTGGAGGGGATGGCCGTCCCGGTCGCTCGCGCTCGCGGCGAGCTTCACCACGGCACCCGGCGCCACGGACTTCGTCCAGCGGCCGCCCGCATCGGTGGCGACCAGGGGCTTCACCCTCGGCGGGAAGTTGCCGAAGCGCAGGTCCACCTGATGCCAGGGAATGCCAGCCAGGTTGGCGGCGGGGAGGATGGGCTGGGTGACCTCGGCCTGCTCGAACCGGGCGCGCAGCGTGACGGACGCCGCCTCCGCCACCTGCGGTAGGAGGTACTCACCGAAGTTGTTGATCTGCGTCTGGTACACGATGCCGCCAGCGCTGTTCAGCAATTCCAGGCGGGCCACGGCGTTGACGCTGTCGAGGGGCGACAGCTTGCGCGGCCTGGAGCCGTCCGCCAGCGACACCTTGCCCCAGACGCTCGCCGTGGTCGTCGTGGTGGCGATGGGGATGAGCACCGTGCCCACGTTCTTCATCCGGGCGGTGACGTTGAAGGCGTTCTTCGTGTCACAGCCGGAGACGAAGCCCGGCGCGCTCCAACACACCTCGAAGCGGCTCTTCGCGTTGGCGGCCAGGGTGAAGCGCCCGCTCAGGTCCGTCTCACGGGGCTGGGTGGTGGCGCCGGTGGAGAGGTCGCGGAGGTAGACCTTCACGCCCGGCAGGTACACGTCGTGGCGGGCCATCCGCTGATCATCCCCCACCCGGGCCGCGATGTAGCCGCGCACCAGCGGCGACAGCGGCGTGACGGCCTGGGATTGCTGGGCCGGGGATTCGGGTGTCGTCGGTGCCAGGGCCGCGTCCTGCTCGCCATTGCAGCCGCCCAGCCACAGGGCCATCAGCAGGGATGCCCCCGCCACGGTTCTCTTGTTGGGTTTCACGCGTGCCACCTTCCAATGGTGATGCACCGCCAGGCGGGCGCCCCAGGTCCATCCCATGCCGCACCCCCAGCGACTCAGGCGCAAGTGGTCACCAACGCCTGCGCGACACCATGCAGCGAATGGGTGCAATGGTAAATGTGAGAAAGGATAACCATGATAACCAGATAGACCAGATTGTATGACAAGTTGATGATTCCTCTCTTTGGCGAGGAATGATGGCGTGTTGATGGAATTGGGAGGGGGAGCGCTCCGTCGACCGGACGCGCTCCTGAGACAACAGGGCGACGCCGAGGCCGGCGCGCCCGCGCGGACCTCCTCGATGCGCTGGACGCGGAGACCCAGGAAGAGGACCCTCGGCCCGAACGGGGAGGCCGTTCCCACCGGAGTCGCCGGCAGCCCATCTCCCCATCACGTTTCCGTAGGTGACCCCCATGCATATCGCGAACATCGGATGGGACCGTCTTCACGACGCAACGCTGCTTGACCTGACCATGGACTGGGCGTCGGGCGAAGCTCACGTTCGCGTGCGCCTGAGCGAGGAGGCTGCACGCGGAGCCGAGATCGTTGTCACGGGATCGACGCTGCTCCGGTGTCCCCGAGAACAGCCTTGGGGACCTGGCGTGTCGATCAACGAAGCTCGCCTCCTGGCACTTCAGGGAGAGCGGAAGCGTCTGGAGATCGAGGTTCAGAGCGGAGATGTGATCGAGCTCGAAGGTGGCGCGATTGAACTCCACGTCGAGGGTTGACCCCCGGCGGATGCAAGGACCTTACTGCCTTTCACGAAGCCCCCTCAGCCACAGGGGGCCTCATGCCTTCGGTTCACGGCGTGAAGGTCCGGACGCGGAGGATGCGCGGGAGGTAGGGGCCGGCAGGGTCTTGCTCGAACATGGCCACCACGGGCTGACCCGACGTGCTCAGGGCGAGCGCCATGTCCCCGTGGACATCCTCGCCGCTCACCGGGGCAAAGGTCGTGTCGAAGGGACTGACGCGGCCGTCCACTGCGACCCATGCCGCGCCGTTGAACTTCCGGATGAAGCGCCTCGGCTCGTAGTACAGCCCGCCTTCGACGAGGGCCACCGTCGGCGTCCCCATGGCATCCATGCGCAGCAGCGGCGGGCCCGCGTCATGGGGCATGCCGGGCCAGCCCTCCAGTCCCGTGGGCGCGACAGGCACCCAGGCTCCGCTCTGCTCACGCACCACCTTGACCCGCCCAGACTCCAGGTAGGCCACCCACGGCGTGCCGTCCACGGGCGACAGTGCCAGCGAGGGTCGCTCCGACATACTGGACTCGCCGTTCGGGACGGGCGTTCCCACGCGCACCCACTGGTTCGCCTCCCGGCGGAAGACATGGGTCTTCTCGAAGATCGTGAAGTCCCGGCTGCCATACCATTCGTCCCACGCCACGACGATGCGGTTGGACGGATCCACGGCGATGACGGGATGGCGGGTATGCTCATTCCAGTCCGACGTGCTCTCCGGGATGTCGCCCAGCGAGACCCAGCTCGTGCCGTCGAAGCGGAAGACGGAGATGCGCTCGTTCTTCTGTGCCCGGTCGTACATCACGGCCGCGAGCACGGGTCGGCCCTGGCCATCCATGGCGGCGGCCACCGCGAGGGCGTACCGGCCCTCTACGCTCACGGGACCTCCCACCTCGGTCCAGGCCGTTCCGTTCCAGCGTCGGACCCGCACGTGCGTGCCGGAGATCGAGGGCGTGGAGTCGAGGAACGTCACCACGGGGGCGCCCGTCGGATCCATCAGGAGCGTGGGGTTGCCCGCCCGGGTGTCACTGCCCAACGAGCCGCCCAGCCTCTCGTAGGCGCTGCCCGTCCACCGGGCGACGTAGACGTTGAGGGTGCTGGTGTAGGAAGGTCTTTCCTCCCAGGCGACGAAGGGGCGGTTGTTCGCATCCAGCGCCAGCGAGGGCGCGTCGATGGGGTCCGCAATGTTCGAGGCCTGCGGGCTCAAGCCCAGCCACTTCCACTTGGAGGCCGTCACCTCGATGGCGGACAGCACCGCGGGCAGCCCGTCCGTCATCAGGTCCAGGTTCAGCGCGCCATCCCGCACCGCGACGTCCATGTTCAGCGTGTACGCGCGCAGGGGAATCTGGAGGTCCTTGTACTGCGGTACGAACGTTTCGCCCTCGGCAAGGATGCGCATCTCGCGGTTCGTGACGGTCTCGTCCGGCTCCATGAGGAGAAGCTGGACGGTGTAGATGCCCGGCCCCGGCACCGGGATTTCGTAGGAAATGCCCGTGTTGTGCCACCAGTCGCCCATGCGGACCGACTGGTACAGCGAATCATTCGAGGTTCCCGCGATGGGGTCCGTCACCTGGAGCACCTGGCCGCCAACGTAGCCGCGGTCCGCCTCCCAGGGCCGGCCATTGATGTCGGTGAACGCGCCCCCGCCCACGTTGATGCGGATGGGCAGTGTCACCGTCGTGACGGCCTGGTCATGGTTCTGGAGCGTGGGCTCCTCGTGCTGGAGCGTGGGCTCATCGGGGCCCTCCGCCCCGCCGCAAGCGGCCAGCAACGCGGTGCCCGCGAAACCAAGCAACATCCTGCGGGAAGCGCTTGCGCGCGTCCCGGGGCTTTTCCTGTGCATGTGTGTCCTCGTGCCCCCGAAAGAAGGGCTTGAAGGGGGCTCCGGCGTGGCGACCCCCGCGCGAAGACACGAAAAACCCGCGCGAAAATTCATTCAATGGCTGGCGGCTCGGGCTCCAGGAGGTGGGGGGGCTCCGACTGCCCTTCGTCTCGAAGCCTGAGCGCGCGGTCGATGCGCGCGGCGGCACTGATGAGGCCGAGGTGGCTGAAGGCCTGCGGGAAGTTTCCCAACTGCTCGCGGGTCAGCGGGTGGACTTCCTCCGCCAGCAATCCCAGATGGTTCGACGCCTCCGCATGCGCGACGAAGACGTCCTCGGCCTCTTCGATGCGGTTGGCCAGCGCCAGCGCCTCGGCCAGCCAGAAGCCGCAGAGGATGAAGCCTCCCTCCGGCCCCCCTACCCCGTCATCCATCCGGTACCGGCGCAGGAACGGGCCCGCGCCCAACTCCTCGCGCAGCCAGTCGATGGTCCTCAGGATGTACGGGTCCGTCGCCCGGAAGCAGCCGACGATGGGAAGGAGCAGCAGCGCGGCGTCCGGCTCATTGCCTCCGTAGGCTCCGACGAAGTGCTTGCGCGCCGGGTCCACGCCGTTGCGAAGGATGTCCGCCCGGATGACGTCCGCCAGGGCGGCACTGGACTGCTCCAGCGCCGTCTCACCAAAGAGCCGTGCCAGGTGCTGTCCCCGGCGCAGGGCCAGCCAACCCATGAGCTTCGAATGGACGTTGTGCCGCATCTCCCGGCGCGGCTCCCAGATGCCGTGGTCGGGCTCGCGCCAGCGGCGGGCGGTGGTCTGGATGACCGAGCGGAGCAGCCTCCAGGTGCGCAGCGGCAGCCGCCCGCCGGAGCGCTCGTAGAGGTACGCCGCGTCGAGCAGCGCACCCGCGGTGTCGAATTGGAACTGGTCCCTCGCGCCGTTGCCGAGCCGCACCGGCCGCGAGCCCTGGAAGCCGGCGAGGTGGGTCAGCTCCGTTTCCGGCGGCACGGGGCCACCGTCCAGCGTGTACATCACCTGAAGCAGGTCACCGCGCTGCAACGTGTCGCGCATGAAGTAGAAGAACTCGCGCGACTCACCCAGGAAGCCGAGCAGGTTGGTGGCGCGGACCGCCATCGCCGAGTCGCGGACCCAACTGAAGCGGTAGTCCCAGTTGCGAGGCCCCCCAATCCATTCAGGGAGCGAGGTGGTGGGCGCGGCCACCATCGCGCCCGTGGGGCCGTACATCAGCAGCTTCAGCGTCAGCGCGGAGCGCAGGACGTGGTGCCGCCACGGCCCTTCGTAATGGAGCTGTTGCGCCCACTGACGCCAAGCCTGGCGGGTATCCCGAAGGTGATCGAAGGGGCGGTACGCGGCAAGAGGCTCCGGCCGGTCCGAATCCCACGACAGGATCATCCAGCGCCGCTCGCCCGGCCCCATCCGGATGCGCGTCTGGAGGCCCGTCTCTCCCCGGCAGGGTTGGCCGCGCAGCTCCCGGCAAGGCCGCCATTCCGCCTCCCCGCTGAGCACGGCGACCAGCCGCTCCCCTCCCGACCCGCGTGCGACGAGGCCGTGCTCCTCCCGCTCCACCCGCGTCTGCGACGCCCCGTACCCGAAGCGCGGGTCGAAGACGATGTTCAGCTCCACCGAGCCTTCGAGACACTCGATGCGCCGGTGCACCTCGTGGACGGTGGAGCGCGGGTCGTTGGTCCACGGCATGAAGTCGATGATGCGGATGGCCCCCTTGCGCTCGAAGCGGAACAGCGTCTCCAGGACGTTGGTGTCCGGGTCGTAGCGCTGCAGGCTCTCGAAGGGCCACACGACGGGAGTGATGCCGGTGATGCCGCCCTTCTCGTCATCGAGGATGCCCGCGAAGACGCTCGGGCTGTCGAAGCGGGGGAAGCAGAGCCAGTCGATGACGCCGTCCGGTCGGACGAGCGCGCAGGAGCTTCCGTCGCCAATAATCCCACGGCCCGCCAGGGGCACCTCCCGGTAGGACGCCGGGTTGGTGAACCGGAAGGGGCGGGCCATCCGCTTTGCGGCGCTGTAGAGGTCCATGAGGGGCTCATCCAGGTTTCATGTCGGCGTGGAGGCCCACGAGTTCCGGTGGCGACACGGAGGGCCCGCGGCGTGGAAGCTCCACCGTGAAGGTGGCTCCACGCCCCGTCTCGCTTTCGACCCGAACCGACCCGCCCAGCCTTTCGACGAGCTGGTTCACGATGTGGAGGCCCAATCCCAGCCCTCCATAGTGGCGCGACGACACCGCGCGCTCGAAGGCCCGGAAGATCCGCGCGTGCCGTTCCGCTGGGATTCCAATGCCTTGATCCCTCACCTCCAGGCGGGCCGTCACGGCGTCGCCCTCGACCCGGATTTCAATGGGCCTGCCCTCCCCATACTTGATGGCATTCGAGAGCAGGTTGGTGACGATCTGATCGAGCCGCGAGCGGTCCCACACGCCCGGCATCGCAGTGTCGGCGTGAACCCGGAGCCGGGTTCCGGAGGTGGCCAGCTCGGGGGCGAAGCGTGCCGCGATGTCCCGGACCAGCGCGGCGAGATCCACCTCTTCGAGTTCCAGGTCGAGCCGTCCGGCATGGATGCGCGAGACATCCAGCAGCGTGTTGACGAGCTTCGCCATCCGCTTCGCCTGGCGTTCGATGACTTCGAGCGAGTGGGTCACGGTTTCCACCGGCGCGGTTCGGAGCGCTCCCGTCCGGGTGAGGCGCATCAATCCCTGCACGGACAACTGGAGGGATGTGACCGGGGTCTTCAGCTCGTGGGAGGCAATGGAGAGGAACTCATCGCGAAGTCCAATCGCCATCTGGGCCTGTTGATAGAGGCGGGCGTTGTCCACGGCCATCGCCGCGCGGCGGGCCAGCTCCTGCGCGAGGGCGAACTCGGCCGGGCCGTAGCGGCCGCCGGCCTCCGACCGGGCCAGGGTGATGGCGCCGAGCGTATGGCCTCGTGCGAGCAGCGGGACCGACATCCAGGATTCGAACTCGACGACTCCCGCCCCCCCCTGCCCGTCTCGCATGCACCCCAGTGCCGCGGAGGGGCAGCCCTCCGGGAAGAACTCTGGCTCGCCGAGGCGGAGCACCCTTCCGGGCCCATGTGCCGCATCGAGGTCGGGTGGCGAGCAGAGGATCTTCGCTGGCGACATGGCGCGAAGCGCTTCGGAGCGGGCCTCGGTGATCCGTTGGAAGGAATGGTCCGGGTCCAGGAGATCGACGGTGCACCAGTCGGCGAACCGCAGGACGGTCAGCGCGGCCACGCTCCGCAGTGCGTCCTCTGGGGCGAGCTCGCCGGCGAGCAGACCGGAGGCTTCCGCCAGGAACGCGGATCTCGCCTCCTGATCCTCGGCCCGGGCACGCGCCTGCTGCTCACGCTGAAAGGTCTGGTCGCGCTCCTGCTCGGCCCGCCGTTGCTCGGTGATGTCGATGCCGGTGCCGATGACGTACTCGACCGCCCCCGTCTCGCCGCGGAGGACGTTGCTGGACCAGGAGATGAGGCGACGCTCTCCCTGCCGCGTCAGCCAGTGGCTCTCATACTGTTCATGCCCCTGGCCCGCCGCGAGCACGGCGTAGTTCGCCTCGACCCGCTTCCTTTCCTCCGGAGGCTGGAGCCGCTTCCAGAAATGCGCGCCGCGGAGTTCCTCGAAGGAGTAGCCCGTCATCTCCTGGCACGCCCGGTTGAAGCGGACGATCCGTCCATCCGGATCCAGGACGATCACCAGCGCGCGGGCCGTGTCCAGGACCGCCGAGCTGAAGTCACGCTCGCGCTGGAGGTCGCGCTCCGTGCGCTGCCGGGCGGTGATGTCCCGGAAGTAGACGGCCCGCCCATAGTAGACACCGTCCGCGCTCACCACCGGGGCGTTGTACTGGTCGAACACCCGGCCATCCTTGAGTCGAAGCTCGTCGTGTCCCGACGTGTGGATGTCTTCGAAGAAGGAGGCTGCGCGCGCCAGGAGCCTGGCGGGCTCCTCCACGAGCTCCGAGATCGCACGGAGCAGGAGCTCGTTCGACGCGGATTGGATCTCCTCCTCCAGTCCCCACATCTCCACGAAGCGCCGGTTGTGGGTGAGGATCCTCCCGTCCGGAGAGGCGATCAGGATGCCCTCGACGGAGGCTTCACTCAGGGACTCCAACAGCGTCTTCTGCTGGTGGAGATCGCGTTCGCTGTCCAGGGTCCGCGCGAAAAGCTGCCGGTGGATGAGCGCGGTGCGCAGGACGCGTCCAAGCCGCTCCACCATGCCGCGGTACTGACGCGGCAGATGCGGCTCGCGGTCGAAGTACAGCAGCAGCGCGCTGGAGACATGCCCGGCGCCCGGCCCGGAGTCCGCGATGGGAACCGACCAGCGCACGAGTCCCGGCGATGCCAGCTCCGGATAGGGCAGCTCCGGCTCGCCAGGCCCGCGCTCCAGCGGGGGCTCGGAGGAACCCGGAATCGGGAGCTGGCGGGATGCGGTGGAGAGCCCGCTCGCGCCCTGGAGACGGACCCGGCCCTGCGCATCCGTCTGGAGCCAGAGGGCGACCATGCACCCCAATCGCTCCGCGACCCGGTCCAGGAATGAGTCGGCGGGCTTGTTTGGATCCAGCAGATCGAGCGCCGCGACGGTGAGCTCCTGGAGCACGCTCAGCAGCGCGAGGCGCTCCTCGGTGACCTTGTGGTCAGCGTCCGCGCAGTGCTCCTCCATGCCCCACCTCGTCCCCTCACGCCGGAAAGGCGAGCACCACCGCCGTTTTGTTGTGGAACTGGGGAACCCCTCCCCCCAGGGCTCCCACCTCGCCAAGGGTCAGACAGCCCACGACCGGGACCCCCTCCCCGAGCGCATCCTGGAATCTCAAGAGCTCATCCCGGACCCCCTCGCCCAGGATGAGGTAGCGGGAGACGCAATCGAACACCACCGCGCCGCCCAGCGGGCCAGGGGTTCCCTTCCGGGCCATGGCGGCGGCGCCGGCCGCCGCGTCGAGCAGGTCCGCGCGCGCACCCTCCATCACCCGGACCAGCGAGCCGTCCGGTATCTCCGCGACGTAGCGGATGGAACCGTCGGACTCGACGGAGATGGGGTCACGGATCACGAACTCTCCGCTGGCCTGGGGAATCCCCAGCGGGTGGGTCATCGCGAAGCGGGTGAAGTCACGCATGTCCAGCTCGACGCCCCGGCTGGAGGCCGTGCGCCGGTAGACATCGAACGCGCTCTCGTAGTCGAGTTCGATGGCCGTCGTACCCCGGGCCTTCGTGACCTGGGTCGGTGGGCCATATGGATACCAGCCATGCTGGATCCCGACGCCGATGGGCTCCTGGGCATCAAAGGCAATCACCACCACCTGGTCCCGGTAGGCCTGCCCTCGCGTGAACTGGGCCGTCTTGACGAACCGGAGGTTGTTTCCCGCGCCGCCTCCCGCCCAGCCGACGCCCGCGCCCGCTTCCTGCTGGGCCCCTCGCACGACTTCTGTCGGGTCCCCGCTCAGGGCGTCCGGGAGGACGATCAGCGCACGGCGACGTCCAGGCGGCAGAGGGGGCAACTGTCCGACGGCCCGTGCCACCGCGGTGCGCCCGGCGGCTCTGGGATCCTCGCTGACGGGCCCACCC
>NZ_RAVZ01000142.1 GCF_003611635.1 Corallococcus terminator
GCCCCACGGCCTCCGCCCCGAAGGACGCGACCTCCGCCACGTCCAGGCCCGTGCGTCGGCCGCTGTCGGCCCCTCCCCCCGCGCCGCCCCGGGGAGCCCTCCAGGTGCGCGGCCGCGTCCTGGATGCCCGGGGCCAGCCCGCCGTCGGCGTGGAGGTCTCCGCCTCGGTGCCCCTGCCGGACGAGACGCTGTCGGAGCTGCCGTGCGACACGGATCCCGCCGTCCCCCTGTCGGCCGGGGACTGCGACACCGCGTCCGCCTGGGACTGGGCGCTGGAGATGGTGGCCTCGCACCGGGGCTCGGCCTTCGTGCTCACCCGCACCCCTTCCGCCCAGGACGGCACCTTCACCCTGGAGGGCCTGCCTGAAGGCACCGTCGCCGTGTGGGCGCTGGGTCCCGAAGGCGCGGCCCTGGAGGAGGACGTCGCCACCGGCACCCAGGACCTGAAGCTGGTGCTCTCCCCCGCCCTGAAGCTCTCCGGCCGCGTGGTGGACGAGGACGGCGCCCCGCTCCCCGGCACCCGGCTGACGGTGCTGCACACCGGCAACGCGCGCTACTTCGAAACGGTCGCCGACGCCGAGGGCCGCTTCGCCGTGGGCCCCCTGCCCCAGGCCATCTACACCCTCGCGGCGGCGCACCCCGGCAAGCTCTCCACGTGGCTCCAGGACCTGGGGCCGGAGGCCCTGGAGGAGGACCTGGTGCTGCACCCGCCCCGGCGCATCGTGGGCCAGGTGTTGGACGGCGAGCGCCCCGTCCCGGGCGTCTCCGTGCTGGAGCAGGCCGGTGACCGCATCGCCGTCACCGACGCCGACGGGCGCTTCACCTTCGACAACCTGCTGCCCTCCGCCTACAGCATGACCGTGGAGCACGACGGGCAGCGGGCCCTGACCCAGGTGGAATTGACGGAGCACCAGACCGAAGCCGAGGTGACGCTGCACCTGGGCTCCGCGTTCTTCGTCGACGCCACCGTGCGCGACACCGCGGGCCATCCCGTGCGGGACGCCGTGGTGGCCGCCGTCGACCAGGACACCTTCAACCGGGGCCTGTGGAGCGTGGGCCTGAGCACGAGCAAGACCCAGCGGACCGACGCGGAAGGCCACGTGCGCCTGGGCCCCCTGGCGGAACGCTCCTACCGGTTCCAGGTGGACGCCGAGCGGATGCTGGGCATCTCCGAGGAGCGGACCGTGGGCCGCGACGCCCCACCCCTGGAGTTCGTCCTGTCCCCCGCGATCATCGTGGAGGGCCAGGTCGTGGATGCCCAGGGCCAGCCGGTGAAGGAGGCCTCCCTGTCGCTGCGGGCCCCACCCGAGGAGGAGCCCCCGCGGAGGTACCGGATCCACATGCACCACTCGCGCCCGCGCACCTTCGACGCCACGACCGACGACACGGGCCACTTCGCCATCAAGCTGGACAAGGCCATGGCCGGCATCCTCGCCGTCGAAGCGGAGGGCTACCTGGGACGCGAACTCCAGGTCCAGGCCCCCTCCTCCGGGCTCCAGGTGACCCTGGAATCCGGCGCGACGGTGCGCGGCACCGTGACGAGCTCCAGCGGCGTCCCCGTCAAGGACGTGGACGTCACCCTGACGAAGGGCGGCGTGAATGAGGACGACCCGGAGGACCACGGTCGCGTCGCCTTCGCGGGCTCCACGGAAGAGGATGGGACGTTCTCCATCCGGGGCGTGCCGCCGGGCAACTATGCCGTCTGGTTGCAGGCCACCGAGGGCGGCTACCAGCGCCTGATGCCCCAGCGCGTGGAAGTGCGGGGCTCGGAGACCGTGGAGATCGCGCTGCACCTGGACCTGGATGGACGCATCGCCGGCGTGGTGGTGGATGCCCAGGGCCTGCCCCTGGCGGGCGTCACCGTGGAGGCCGTGGCCAAGGAGGAGGCGGGCAGCGGGGGACGCTCCTATTCCCCCCTGGAGACGAAGACGGGGCCTGACGGCCGCTTCGCCCTGGAGCCGCTGGCCCGGGACTGGGACTACGAGCTGACGGCGACGAAACCCGGCTACGCGATGTCCCGCCCCCCTCCCGCGAAGCCCGAACCCGAACCCGAGCCCGACGAAGAAGACGAAGGGTCCGATGAGCTGCTCGGGGGGCTGCGGATGGGCCGGTGGGAGCCGGACGAGGAAGACCCCAAGGTCATCGCTCGCGCGGGGAACATGGCCGTGCGCGTCGTCCTGACCGCCCAGAGCCGCATCACCGGACGGCTGGCGAAACCGAACGGGGCGCCCATCACGCGCTTCGACCTGAACGAGGAACCCGTGCGCGACCCACGCGGGGCCTTCACCGTCTTCGTGGACAAGCCCGGCCTCCAGCACCTGAGCTTCAAGGCTCCAGGCCACGCGTTCACCCAGCGCGATGTGCGGGTCCCCGCCGGGCGCGACGTGGACCTGGGCGAGGTGCGCATCGAAGCGGGGCACACCGTCCGGGGCCGCGTGGTGGACGACGCGACCGGCGAACCGCTGGAGGGCGTGGAGATCTCCCTGTCCCTGACTCCCGAGGAGCTGAAGGCCGCGGCGGAGGAGGAGTCGGGGGAGAAGTACGAAATCTACGAAGCCGACGGCAGCTTCCTGGACGCCACCACCGCCCGGGATGGCACCTTCACGCTGCCCTCCGTGGAGTCCCGGCCGTACCGGCTCACCGCGCGGCACACCGGGGCGGGGGAGTACGCGACGCTGGAGCGCACGCTGGGCCCCACCGAGGACAGGCTCGAACTGCGCCTCCAGGGCGACACCCGCCTGGAAGTGACGGTGAAGGACGCGCAGGGCAAGCCCTACCCCGTCATGGTGTCGGCCCGGTCGCAGCGGGACCAGGAGGCCACGGACTACATCCCCGACGATGACGCGCGGACCGTCTTCCGCGAGCTGGAGCCCGGTGACTACCTGGTGGGCCTGCGCTCCGGGGACGGCCCGTACGCGGCGCCCTACCAGAAGGTGCGCGTCGAGGCGCATCGCGTCACCCGGGTGGAGCTGCTCGCGGCCGCGAAGGGCGCCACGGTGACGGTGCGCTGGGGCGAGCGCGGGCCTCAGGGACTCGTGCTCTTCTTCCCGGGCACGGTGCCGCTGCCGGGCTCGGATGCCGCGACGGGGGAGCTGCGCGGCAAGGGCCTGCGCACGACCTCCGGCAACGAGACGTGGAGCAACGTGCCGCCCGGGCCCTACACGCTGATGGTGCTGCACCACCGGGGCCACGGGAAGTGGCTGACGTACCGGCAGGATGTGACGGTGGGGACCGCCCCCGAGCAGGAGGTGCAGGTGCCCACCATCACCTGGTGATGCCCGGGTCATCAGGGCCTTCAGGTGGCGGAGAGCTGTGTTAAACCCCCGGACCCATGACCCCGAGCGACGCGCTGAGCGCAACGGACCTCGAACGTCTGGCCAGGGCGGAGGCACCCGACCTCGCCGAGGCCGTGCTGGCCTTCCTGGACCAGCCGGACAAGACGTCGGACACGCCGCTGCCACAGGGCGCGCTCGACTTCGACGCGCTGAAGTCCCTGCTCACGCAGGCACAGCAGCGCGGTGAGAAGGCCGGCCGCCGCCAGGGCTCGCACGAGGCGTGGCAGCGCTTCCTCGCGCAGAAGGACGTGCCCATGCCCGCGCGCTTCGCGCTCGCGGACCTGCTGGTGTCCCTGTACGAGAAGAACAGCGAGCCCGCGCGGGCCGCGCTCTTCACGCTGGTGAAGGAAGCGCCGCTGAAGTTCGGCCTCTGGGCCGGCCTCAAGCGCATCTACAAGCTGGCTGAAGCGCGCCACGACGCGGAGATGTTCGGCGTGCTGGCGTGGAGATTCGACACCGAGCGCGGCAGCCACCGCTCGCGTGAGGTGGGCAGCGGCACCCTCACCTACCTCCAGCGCCGGGCGTGGCGCTTCCTGCGCCACCTGGGCGCGGCCGTCCCGGAGCTCTACCCGCAGTTCGCGGTGGAGGTGCTGCGGCACTACCAGCCGGACACGTCGTGGTCGTCGTGCTGGGTGGCGCACCACGTCTGGGCGCACAACAGCCGCAACTACTCCGCGACGCGCTTCCCCATCCAGCCGCCCGCGGACATGGTGAAGCAGCGCATGTACCCGGACGCGTGGAAGCGCTCGCCGGACGCGCTGATGCGCCTCTTGGACACGTGCGGTTCGGACCCGGCCGCGAAGTTCGCCATCCAGGGCCTGCGCAAGGACTTCCCGGAAGCGCTGCGCAAGGTGACGCCCGCGTGGCTGGACCGGCTGGCGCGCCGGCCGCTGGGCACCGCGCACGACTTCCTGGTGGAGACGCTCCAGGGCTCGCCGGAGTTCCACCAGGGCAAGCTGCGCGCCGTCGGGCTGCACGACGCGGTGCTGGCGCTGCTGGAGTCGCCCAGCGACAAGGCCCGGGCGTACGCCATCGAGTACGCGCGCGGCCACGCGCAGGACATGTCCGCGGAGAGGCTCGCGGAGCTGGTGGAGAACGGCGAGGACGACGTGGTGTCCTTCGCCGCCGCCACGCTGGAGAAGCGCAAGCCGCGCGAGCTGGGGCTGGAGTTGTTGGGCCGGCTGCTCGTCACGAAGGCCACGGCGGGCTTCGCGGCGAAGGCGCTGGAGCAGTCCTTCGACCGGGCGGAGGTGACGCAGGACTTCCTGCGCGAGCAGCTCTTCGGTCAGCAGGAACAGCTCAAGTGGGCCACGGGCTACATCGCGTCCAAGTACGCCGCCGGGGAGATGCCCGCGTCGTTCTGGAAGCAGGCGCTGACGGAGGCCAAGCGCTCGAAGCGTCCGCGCGTCGTGGAGGACGCGGCGATGAAGGCGCTGGGCACGTACAAGCCAGCGGACATCGGGCCGGAGTGGCTGTTGGACCTCGTGTCGCATCCGCGCCTGGGGCGTCAGGCGGCGCAGTGGCTCACGCGCGCGGACAGCCTGCCGGGCCTGGACGTGGAGCGGGTGAAGGCGCTGGTGTTCAGCGCGAAGCACCGCGAGACGGCGCTGGCGCTGCTGGGCAACCGCAAGCTCTTCACCGCGCGGCAGCTCACGGTGCCCTGGCTGCTGGCGCTGGCGCGGCGCGCGGACCCGACGCTGCACGACTTCGGGCACCGCTACCTGCTGGAGAACGTGGTGCCCGCGGACTTCAGCGACACGGGCGACGCGGCGCAGGGCCTGGAGCGCCTGTTCGACCTGGCGCTGGGCGCGAAGCAGCCGGCCCCGGTGCGCACGTTCGCGCAGACGTACCTGAGATGCCACCACCCGGGCATCGGGCCGGAGCAGCCGGAGTCGAAGTCCTACGACATCAAGCCCCGGGCGCCTCGCAAGGCGTACACGCCGGAGAAGCTGTGGCCCGCGCTGTTCGATGCGCGCGACGACGTGCGCCGCTTCGCGCTGACCATCGCCCGCTCGGAGCTGCGCGCGTGGGGCTACCAGACGCGGGTGTACGAGCTGGCGGACTCGGACGCGAAGGAGATCCGCAACCTGGCCTATGACGCCCTGCTGAACGCGGGCGAGCCGGGCGCGGACGCGCGCCACACGTTGCAGCCGGAGGAGCTGGACGCGGGCAAGGTGTTCGCGCTCACGGAGTCCACCAAGCGCAGCACGCGTGAAGTCGCGGTGGAGCTCATCCGCCGGCACTACGCGCGGCTGGGCGGGGCGGAGCGGCTGTCCGGGTTGATGCAGAGCGCGGACCGCGAGGTGGGCCTGTTCGCGGTGCGGCTGCTCTGGGAGAAGCACCGGCCGCTGCACCTGCCGGAGGACTGGAAGCCCGCGGGCGGCGGCAAGGACGCGCGCGAGGCGGGCGGCACGACGCGCTTCTCCGACGTGGAGGCGCTGCGCACGTTCCTGCGGCGCATGCTGTTCGGCCTGCCGCCGGGGCGCGCGAAGGAAGCACGTGAGGGTGACGTGCAGCGCCGGCTGTCCGCGAGCGTGGCCAAGCGCCGCGTGGTGGAGCTGGTGCGGGACCTGGGTCTGGAAGAAGAGAGCTTCGCCCGCGTGGTGGCGCCCGTGCTGGGCGAGTTCACCGGGTCGGTGGCGAAGGGCGAGTGGCAGAGCTGTCTGGCCTCGCTGGTGCAATTGCAGGCGGCTCACCCGGGCGTACAGCTCGGCGGCATCTAGGACAACGACACCATGGCCAACCTCTCCATCGGCAACATCGAGAAGGTCCGTGCGCTCGCGGCCAATGCCCGCCTGCTGCTCGTGGGGGGCACGCGTGCCGCCCCGGACAGCCGCCTCACCGCGTACGAGCCCGGCACCAACAAGGTCCTCTGGACGGCATCGCTGCCCGCCCACGTGCTGGGGCTCGCGCTGTCCGGCGAGCGCTACGCGGCGGCCGGCGCGGACGGCACGGTGCGCTTCGGTTCGCTCACCGACGGCACGGTGCAGTTCCAGCTCCACGGCGCGCACCCGGGCGGGTGCACGGCGGTGGCGGGAAGCGCCGACGGCAAGGTGCTCTACACGGTCGGCGTGGATGGCTTCGTGCGCGCGTGGGACTGGGAGAGCACGCGCAAGCTGAAGGAGTGGAGCGCGTCCCCGCAGCCGCTGCGCGCGGTGGCGGTGGACCCCACGCACACGTACGTCGCCTGCGCGGGCGATGACGGCGTGGTGCGCTCGTTCACGGTGGCCTCCGGTGCGCAGCGGGACATGGCGGGCCACGAGGGCGCGGTGCGCGCGCTGGCCTTCACGCCCCGCGACGGGCGGCTGGTCTCCGCGGGCGACGATGGAAAGCTGCGCATCTGGTACCTGGTCGGCGCGGTGGAGTTCGAGGTTCGCGGCGAGAAGGACAGCGGCCACGCGGGCCCGGTGCTGGGGCTGGTGTTCCCGCCCACGCCTCCGGCGGAAGCAGGCCAGGACCCCGCGGAGCGCATCGCGTCGGTGGGTGGCGACGGCAAGCTGAAGGTGTGGCGGCTGGACGAGCGTCGCAAGCCGCGCACGTTCGAGCTGGGCACCAAGGCCGTCCACGCGGTGGCCTTCGGGCCGCCGGCCAACCCCCGTCAGGCGAAGCAGTTGCTGGGCTTCGTGTTCGCGGCCGGCGATGAGCGCACCGTCACGCGCATCACGCTGGGCACGGATGGCAAGCCCACGGACGAAACGGTCACGTTCACGCACGGCTTCGACGTGCTCAACGAGGCGCGCAAGGCGGGCCGTCCCCGCCGCGAGGCCGCCGTGCGTGAGGCCGCCGCGCTGCTGGAGCCGGAGGCGCTGGAGTTCGCGCTGTCGCTGCTGAGCAGCGATGCGGACGCGGAGGTGCGCAAGCTCGCCGCCACGGAGCTGGGCGCGCAGGGTCGCACCGCCGCTCGGGCGAAGCTGCGCGAGCGCCTCAACGACGACGTGGTGGGCGTGCGCACCGCCGCGCTGGATGCACTGACGAAGCTGGAGACGGAGTCGCCGCTGGCCGCACCGCGCGCGGCGCTCGACTCGCGCTTCTCGGACACGCGGGTGCTGGCGCTGCGCCGGCTGGCGAAGCTGGGCGGCACGTCGCCGCTGGTGCCGGGCCTCATCTCCGGCAAGCTCGCGGATGACAAGGCGCCCGTGGGCGAGGCCGCGCTGGACGCGCTCGTCGCCGTCTCCCCCGCTGGCAGCACGGAGCCCCTGAAGCTGGCCTTCGAGCGGGGCCCCGCGCCCCTCAAGGTGGAGGTGCTGCTGCGCGCCTCGGTGGCCGGCCTGCTGGGCGACCCGCGCATGCAGCCGCTGGTGGCGCGCGCGCTGGACGACGCGGACCGGGACGTGCGCCGCGTGGCCTTCGCCGTGCGCGTGCTGGAGCGCCGGGCGCTGGCGCTCACGCTGGAGAAGCAGGACGAGGAGTTCGCCCGCTCGGTGCGCGAAGTGGCGCGCATGCTGATGCTCCAGGCGAAGCGCGCGGCCGGGGACGCGGAGGCGAAGGCCACCACCGACGCGGAGCTGGCCACCGCGCGTGAGAAGCTCTTCGCCAACGCCACGGCGGGCGCGGCGCTGACGGAAGGCGACCTGGAGCCGCTGCTGGCCGCCATGGCGTGCCGCATGCCGGACACGGCGGTGCGCGGTGCGCGCGGCCTTGCGCAACTGGGCGATGGACGGGCGCTGGGTGCGCTGTTGCAGTTGTCGCGCGAGGACGAGTCGGCCATCCGTCGTCAGGCGGCGGCCTCGCTCCAGGCGTTGCAGGACCCTCGCGCCCGCGAGCGGCTGGTGTGGATGCTGGACGACGCGGACGCGGACGTGCGCGCCACGGCGTTGGAGGCAGTGGTGGCGCTGGACGTGGACGCGCCCCTGTCCGCCGCGGAAGCGGCGCTGCGCTCCGGGCATGAAGACGTGCGCGTGCGCGGCCTGGACCGGCTGGTGAAGCTGGGCGCGAAGGCGGAGGGCGCGGAGCCGCTCTTGGGCAACGCGCTGGAGGACGAGTCCGGCAAGGTGCGTGGCGAGGCGTTCCGCACGCTGTGGGCGTGGAACGAGAAGGAGCCGGAGAAGGCCGTGGACCGGGCGCTCACGGGCCGCTTCCCGGACCTGCGCAACCGCGCGGTGGAAGTGCTCGCCCAGCGCGGCACGGAAGACTGGGCGCTTAACCGGCTGAAGAAGTCCGTGGAGGACCGCGACGTGGCCGTGGCCACCGCCGCGTACGAGGCGTGGGTGAAGCTGGCGGGCAAGGAGAAGCCGGAGCCGCACCTGGCCGCGCTCGGCTCCACGCACCCTGCCCTGCGCGAGAAGGCCGCGAAGGGCTCCATCCACGCGCCCGCGGAGCCCCTGCGCTCCGCGCTCCTCAAGCGCGTGCAGGACGAGCACCTGGAGGTGGCGGTCGCCGCGCTGGACGCGCTCGACAAGCTCATCCCCACGGAGAATGGTCCCCTGCTCGCGGGCATCGCGGCGACGGCGCTGCCGGTGCGCGTGCGGGCCGCGGAGCTGCTCGCCCCGCGCGGCGCGGAGGACATCATCGAGCCCATGCGCGGGCTCATCACCGACAAGGACCTGGAGCGGCTCTACCCGCCCGGCTTCCTCGTCCCGCTGCGCATCCGCGCATCTCGCGCCCTGGCCACGCTGGGCTCGCGGCGCCTCTTGGGCTTCTACGCCACCGTGCTCCTGCCGCACGAGCTGTCGGACCTGCAGGAGCAGGGCGCACGCGGCCTTGCCACCGCCAGCCGTCGGGGTGACGAAGGCGCGCTGCTGGATGCACTGGGCCACTCGCTGGTCGCGGCGCGCTCGTGGGCGGCGGACGGCCTGTCGCGCCTGGGGGATACCCGCGCCCTGCCGGTGCTCACCGGCAATCTGCGCCATGAGCACCTGCCCATCCGGCTGGGTGCCATCCTCGCCTTCGCGGCCCTGGGCCCGGAGGGAGACGGTGGCCTGCTGCACGGCCTGGAGGACTCCGCGCGCGAAGTGCAGGAGATGGTGTTCGCCATCGTGCTCGCCCGCGACCTGCGCGCCAGCCGCGACGGCGAGCCGCCGGACCTGCTGACGAGCGCGCTGTCCAGCGGCCGTCCGGAAGTGCGTTACGCGGCGGCGCGCGCGCTGGAGCTGCGCACGGAGCCGGACGCGTACCGCGCGCACCTGGTGGAAGTGCTGTTGCCGCCGCGCCCGGAGAAGGTCGGCGACATGAAGGACTGGCCCTCGGAAGAGGACCGGGCCAAGCGCGTGGTGGGCCTGGCCGAAGCGCTCTCCAGCGCCCAGCCGGAGCAGCGTTACGCGGCGGCGCAGGTGCTGCTGCTGCGCAACAAGCCCCTGGACTACTTCCGCGAGGCGCAGAAGGTCGCGCGGCCCCGCACGCTGGAAGCGCCCTGGAAGCCGGAGACGGCCGAGGGCGCGTCTCACGTGGTGCAGCCGTCCACGCTGGAGAAGCAGGGCACGGCGTCCGCCACGGGCAAGAGCTGGCTGCGCCGCCTCTTCTCCGCGGTGAAGCCGCCCGAGGGCAGCACCGCGACGCCGCAGACGGCGACCCAGGCGGAGCGCCAGCACCTGCGCCGGCTGGCGTTCGGCGCCTACGTGGGCCTGCTGCGGCAGGTGTCCGCGGGCGACGAGGAAGGCCACCGCGTCCGCCGCGACGCCGTGGACCGCGTGGTGAAGCTCACCCTGGAAGGCTACGCGGGCACGTCCGCCGCCGTGGCCGCCCTGCTGCGCGCGCTGGAGGATCCGCACCAGTTGGTGCGACGCGCGGCGCTCGCGGGCCTCAAGGAGCTGTACCCCGCTGGCAGCGACGAGCCCCTGGCGCTGGCCCTGGCATCGCTGTCGCCGGACGTGGCCCGCGCGGCGCTGGAAGAGCTGGCGGAGCGTGGAGACGCGGCCCGTCCGCGCGTGACGGCGGCGCTCAATTCGCCGCTGCCGGAAGTGCGCAAGTCCGCCTTCGAGCTGCTGGAGAAGTTGAGCCCGGCGGGCAGCCTGGATCCGCTGCTGGCGGCGCTGGGCAGCGAGCACGCCGACCTGCGCGTGGGCGTGATTGAGCGCCTGGCCGGAGCCAACGACCCGCGCGTCACCGAGGCCCTGGGCCGCGCGGCCGGAAGCGAGCACGAGGACCTGCGGCTGCGCGCCGCGGAGCTGCTCGCGTGGCGTGGGGATGACCGGGCGGTGGAGGTGCTGGGCGCCTTCCTGCGCTCGGAAGTGCCCGCGGTGGTGCGCCGCGCGCAGGAGGCCCTGGCGCGGCTGGGAACCCCCGGCGCCGTGGCCGCGCTCGCCGCGCGCCTGTCCGTGGCGACGGAGATTCCCGAGCGCACGAAGCTGGTCGCCGCGCTGGGTCGCACCCGCCGTCCGGAAGCACTGGACGTGCTCGCGCGCCAGAGCGTGGAGGACGAGAACGCCACCGTGCGCCTCGCCACCGTGACGGCCGCGATGCAGCTCACCTGGCCGCCGGAGCAGGAGAAGCTGAAGGAGCGGGAGCGCGACCTGAAGAAGCGCGACGCGGCGCTCGCCGTGCGCTTCCTGAAGGTGGCCGTGCGCAGCAACGACGTGGAGGTCCGCAAGGCCGCCGCCACGGAGCTGGAGCACGGCAAGAACGAGGGCCAGGACGCGCTGCTCGTCGCGCTCTTCACCGACCGCGACGTCACCGTGCGCGCGGAAGCGGTGGCGCGCTACTCGAAGCGCGTGGTGGAGCAGGGCGCGGCGGTGGAGCCGCTGGAGGAGATCCTCCGCGCCGGTGCCCGCGAGCTGATGCTGCCCGCGGCGGAAGGCGTGGCGCACCTGCGCCGGGCCAGCGCCCTGCGGCCCCTGCTGCTGTACGCGCGCGCCGGTGAAGGTGAGGAGCGCGGCCGGGCCCTGCTCGCGCTGGGCACCCTGGGTGACGCCCGCGCCCTCTCCGAGCTGGAGACGATCGCGGGCGGAGGCACCGCGGACGCGCCCGCCGAACAGGAGATGGTGCTGGCCGCCATCGAGGCCCTGGGCCGGCTCGCCAGCCGTCTGCCCGAGGGCGACGAGCGCCGCCGCATCGAGGAGAAGGTGGAGGTCGCCGCGGTGGAGGGCACCTCCTCCGAGCACCAGGAAGCCGGCGTGCGCGGCCTGCGCGCCATCGGTGGGGAGCGCGCCCGGGTGAAGCTGGAAGCGCTGCTCGCCGACTCCGACACGGACGACGAGGTGCGCATCACCGTGGCGCAGGAGCTGGGCAAGCTCGGCGACCCGGAGGCGGAGAAGGCCCTGGCCGCCGCGCTGGACGAGGATGACGACGACCTGCGCGAGGCCGCACGCAAGGCGCTGGATGTGCTCTTCCCGAATGACCGCACGCGCGTGGAGTTCCTCGCCGTGGCCAGCACCCAGGAGGACATCTCCGAGCCCGCCGCCACCTACCTCGCCAGCGAAGGCGACCCGGCGCAGCTCGTGCCCCGGCTGGCCACGCTGGAGAACGCCGAACTGCGACTGAGGCTGCGCCGAGGCCTCGCCCGTCGGGGCGCGCTGCCCCTGCCGGAGGTCATCGCGCTGGTCGGCCACGACAAGCCCGAGGCCCGTGAGGAGGCCGCGCGGCTGGTGGGCACCTGGACGGGCGATGCGCAGGCGACGGGCGCGGTGGACACCGCCAGCCTGACCCGCGCGGTCGTCGCCGCCGAACGGCGCACCGCCGCCTCCTGGGCCGCCACGTCGCCCCCGAAGCGCGAGCCGCTGGCCAGCGCCTGGGAACGCCTCCTGTGGGCGGGCTCCCGGCTGGGCGCGAAGGAGCTGGTCGCCACGTCCGCCGAAGTCCTGCGCAAGGGTGAGGCCCATGCCCCCGCGGGCGTGCGTCAGGAAGCCGCGCGCGTGCTGGGACGGCTGAAGGCGACGAACGAGGCGCAGGCCCTGCGCACGGCACTGGCGGATCCGGACGCTCCGGTGCGCTCCGCCGCCGCGGCGGTGCTGGCCGCGCTGGTGCCGGACCAGGCCGCTGCCTGGGCGCTGGAAGTGAAGCCCTTCGACCCGGTGGCCATGGGCCCCACGGGCGCGAAGGTGGCGCCGGGCCTGCTGACGGCCAGCGAGCCGCGCAGGCTCGCGGTGCCGGCGCTGCTGGCGAAGAAGGACCTGGGACCGCTCAAGCCCGTGGCGTCCGACGCGAAGCCGGAGGTGCGGCAGGACGCGTGGGCCGCGCTGGGGCGCCTGGGTGGTGACGAGGCGGCGGAGCTGCTGAAGACGGCGGCCTTCGACAAGTCGCAGTCGGTGGAGCTGCGCAAGGCGGCCTACCGCGCCCACAAACGTGCACGCCGGGCCGCCGAGCGCGCCCGCAAGGAAGGTCAACCGTCGTGAGCACCGCAACCGCACGTCATCCCGTCGCGCTGAACTACGCCGCCGCGAGCGACGTGGTCGTCACCCCGGACGCCTCGCGCGTGCAGCTTGCCCTGGAGGGCTCGCGCGGCACCGTGGGCGTCAGCGGCCGCGTGAAGGACCCCACCCTCTTCCGCGACGCGCTGGCCGCCGCCTTCGCCGTGCTCTCCAGCGACCTGCGCTACCGGGGCCGCGACCGCACCGCGTACCTCGCGTACCTGATGAAGCAGGGCAAGCGCGCCAGCGCTCAAATCTGGGAGGCCCAGAAGGCGTTCCTCGACAGCTCGCTCGAAGGCGAGGAGAAGCAGGACGCGGTGCTGGACCCCGTCCTCACCGTGGATCCGGATCAGGTGTCGCTGGAGGTCTTCTCCCGCGACGAGAGCGCCTACGCGCGCCTGGCCTTCGACAACAGCCTCTTCGACAACCGAGAGGCCGCGCACGGCTCCACCTTCCTGGACGTGCCCGCGGACCTGCCCGCCCGCCTGGACCGCCTGCGCGCCTACGCCCCGGTGACGCTGGAAGCCCACGTCGCACCATCCGCGAAGGCCACCCCGGGTGAGCCCCGAGCCCCGCGCAACGTGGAGGTGCCGCACGCATGGCTGCGCGGCTTCCTCCAGGTGCAGTCCGCTGCGACGCTGCCGGCCACCACCTGCTCCATCGCGCCCATCGACCTGTACAACCTGCTCTTCGCTCTGCGCACCCGCCGCTCGAAGAAGGCGCCCCGCGCGCTGCGCTTCGAGCTGGTCCCCGGCGCCGCGCCCCGGCTGGTGCTGGAGCCGTGGGAGCAGGTGCTGGAGTGCCACGGCGGCCCGTACCAGGGCCACGCGCCCGCGGTGGTGCGCACCTTCGGCCGCAATCGCCTCACCGCGCTCGCGCGCCTGCTACCCCACGCGAAGAGCGTGCACGTGCAGCTCCTGGGTCCGGGCCTGCCGGTGTTCTGGGTCATCGACCTGGGCGTGGCCACGCTGACGCTGGGGCTCACCGGCTGGACGGAGAGTGGCTGGTCCAGCGCGGCGGCCTTCGACGCGCTGATGCCGCGCGACGTGCCGGAGCACCTCGCGGAGAAGCTGCGCCAGCGCCTGCGCACGGACGGCCCGCTGACCTTCGACGTGCTGGCGAAGGACGCGGGCGCGGCGAAGGACCAGGTCCGCGCCGCGCTCCAACTGGAGTGCCTGCGGGGCCGCGTCCTCTTCGACGTGGCGCGCGGCACCTACCGCCCCCGCGAGCTGATGCCCACCCCGGTGGACGAGGCCGCGCTGCGCTACGGCAACGAGCGCGAAGCACGCGCCCACCGCCTGCTGGGCGACGGCGGCCCCGGCGCGGGCGAAGTGAAGCTCACCCAGGTGCACGACCTCGTCGGCGAGGGCACGCGCATCCAGGGCGAGGTGGTGGACCGCGAGGCCGTTCGCAGCTTCTTCCCCAGCTTCACGCTGGACCTGGAGGGCCGCGTGAAGGACGCGGGCTGCGGCTGCCCGCACTTCCGTCGCTCCGGGATGCGCGAAGGCCCGTGCGAGCACATGCTCGCGCTCCGCCTGGCGTACGCGCGCCGTCGCACGGAGGAGGAAGCGCTGCGTCAGACGCCGGAGGGCCGCAAGCTCATCCGCGCGGAGACGCGTTCGTACGTGCGCCGCGACCCGGCGACAGGCCTGGAGCAGGTGTACCGCGTCTCGCTGGACGGCAAGGTGGTGGCCCTCGCGTGGGGGCCTCGCCTGGGCGATTCGCGCCACCAGCGCCTGTGGTTCGACTCGGACACGGAAGCCCGGACGGCGTACTTCAACCGTCTGGAGAAATTGACCGCGGACGGCTACATCGACGCGGCCTCGACTCTGGTGTAAACCCTCAACCAACGGCCCGGCCGCCGACGGGGTGGCTGGAAGGATGGGTGCGACGGACGAAACACGAATCACGAGTGGTCGAGAGAGGTCTGGACCGCATCAGCCTTAGCGCCTCGAGCGCGGGAGCGGCGTTGCGCCGCTCTGGTTGAAATGCTGGACACTCTCCGCAAGGTAGCCTGTTCTTGGCTCTCTCCCTCCGGTGCACTGGTGGCCGGGTGGGAAGCGGAACCAACGACGCAACCGCCGTTTTCCCACCCGGCCACCAGTGCACCGGAGGGGAGAGCCGGTGAGGCTACCGTGCCCCAGGTGAGCTGGTGGTGCATTCCTGGCCTCCCTCGACCGCTCGAATTCGTCCGTCGCTCCTCCTGAAGCCGCCGCGCCCGTCGAAGGTGCCTCGATGACCGCCAAGCTGGAGTCGTTCGTCCCCGCCGCCCCGCCGCAGGCCGTGCCCGAAGTCCCGCCGGCCGCCGCCGCGTCCAACACCGCCATCGCTTCCAAGCGCGAGGCCCGCCGCGCCGCGCACGACGTGCTGCTCGCGCGCTGGAAGGCCATCACCGAAGCCGGTGGCACCGAGGAATGGGTGCAGGCGCAGCTCCTCTCCAAGGGCGCGCTCGCGGACGAGGTGGACTTCTCCTCCCTCAAGGAGAAGGAGAAGAACGCCTGGAAGGAGAAGAAGAAGGCGGAGGCCGTGGAGCGCCGCGCGCTCGGGCGCCAGGCCCACGAGGCGTGGAAGGCCACGCACATCAACCACCTGGGCGTGGGCATCCACTGGAGTGAAGCCCCGGGCCCGGACCGCTTCGACCTGGAGCACCGCGAGGAGCGCGCGCGCGTCAACGGCCTGCCCGCGCTGGACACGGCGGAGGCGCTGGCGAAGGCGCTGGACATCAGCGTGTCCAAGCTGCGCGGCTTCGCGTTCCACCGCGACGTGGACACGGGCTCCAACTACGTAAGCTGGCGCATCCCCAAGCGGGACGGCAGCGAGCGGACCATCACCTCCCCCAAGCCGGAGCTGAAGGAAGCTCAGCGCTGGGTGCTCTCCAACGTCGTGGAGCGGCTGCCGGTGCACGGCGCGGCGCACGGCTTCGTGGCGGGGCGCTCCATCCTCACCAACGCGCTGGCCCACCAGGGCGCGGACGTGGTGGTGAAGGTGGACCTGAAGGACTTCTTTCCCACCGTGACGTGGCGGCGGGTGAAGGGCCTGTTGCGCAAGGGCGGCCTGCCGGAGGGCACGTCCACGCTGCTGGCGCTGATGTCCACCGAGGCCCCGCGCGAGCTGTTGTCCTTCCGGGGCAAGACGCTGCACGTGGCGAAGGGCCCGCGAGCGCTGCCGCAGGGCGCGCCCACGTCGCCGGGCATCACCAACGCGCTGTGCCTGCGGATGGACAAGCGGCTGTCGGCGCTGTCGCGCAAGCTGGGCTTCACGTACACGCGTTACGCGGACGACCTGACGTTCTCCTGGACGAAGGCGAAGGCGCCCAGGGCGCGCCGGGCCCAGGGCGCGCCGGTGGCGGTGCTGCTCGCGCGGGTGAAGGACGTGGTGGAGGCCGAGGGCTTCACGGTGCACCCGAACAAGACGCGCGTGGCCCGCAAGGGCAGCCGTCAGCGGGTGACGGGGCTCGTGGTGAACGAGGCGAAGGACGGGACACCCGCCGCGCGAGTCCCCCGCGACGTGGTGCGCCGCCTGCGCGCGGCCATCCACAACCGCCAGAAGGGCAAGCCGGGCCGCGAGGGCGAGTCGCTGGAGCAGCTCAAGGGCATGGCGGCCTTCCTCTACATGACGGACCCCGTGAAGGGCCGCGCGTACCTGGATCAGCTCGCGAAGCTGGAAGCCACAGAGACGCCGGCCCAGGCGTAGCCACCAGCACCAAGGGCCCGCGCCGTCGAGCGGGCCCCCGGCTTCATCCCAGGAGCATCAACGCGCTCCTGCCCCCGCCTTCGTCCGCCGCGAAGGCTTCTTCGCCGGAGCCTTCTTCTTCCCCGGCGTCTTCACCGCGGGAGCCGGCTCCACGGCCGCCGCCTCCTCCGCGACAGGCCCGGGCTTCAGCGCCTCGTCCGCGAACGCACGAAGCCGGCGCGGATACTCCTCGGGAGCCGTCGCGGCGAAGTCGCCATGCGACGCGCCGGGGATGCGCCACGTCTGGGCATACGGGGCCACGTGCGCGAACAGCGAATCCAGCAGCACCTGCCCGGACTCCTCCGTCCCCGCGACGATGAGCAGCGGCCGGGGCTTGATGGAGTCCACCGCGTCGATGGTCCGCACCTGTTCCAACTGGATGCCCCGCCGCCAGAAGGGAACGAGCGCCCCCGTCTGCGTCACCACGCCAAAGCGCCGGAAGTCATACGCCGCCGCCAGCCACAGCGTGTTGAAGGGCGACAGCAGCACCACCGCCGCGACCTTCGGATCCTTCGCCGCGACCTCCGCGACCGCCGCCGAACCGATGGAGAACCCCAGCGTCCCCACCCGCGCGGGGTCCACGTCCGGCTGCGCCCGCACGAACTCCAGCGCCGAGCGCACATCCAGGCGCTCCTTGTCCCCCCACGTGGACGTCTCCCCGCCGCTCTGCCCATGCGCGCGCAAATCCAACAGCAGCACGCCGTAGCCCGCGTCGCGCAGCACCCGAGCCTCCGGCAGCAGGTCCATGCGCGTCTGCGACAGGCCATGCGCCAGCACCCACGCCGCCTTGTTGCGCGACGGCAGATACCAGCCGCGCAGCTCCACCCCATCCTCCGTGCGCAGCGTCACCTCGCGAGCGGACGCGGAGGCCAGGTCCGCCGGCAGCACCGCCACCGGCTTCGGGTAGTGGAAGTACGCCTCGGAGCGCCACGCCGCCCGGCCGAAGAGCGTGAGCGCCACCAGCAGGCACGGCAGCACCACCAACACACCCAGCAGCCGCCCCCACCGAATCCGCTTCAGCACACCGGCCATGTCCGACCCTCCCCGACAGCCAGGAGCGCTCCCGGGGGAAGTCCCGGCCCCGGGCTTGTGTTCGCACCGGCCCGACCTTTACACCCTCTAGGCTCCCACGGGCTCGTGGTTTACAGTTTATGCGAACTTTAGCAGCGGCGGCAGAAAGACCGTCCAGGTGATTCCGCAATGAAGGTGTCCAAGACGGTCTACGACGCGGTGGTGGTGGGTTCAGGTGCCTGCGGTGGCTGGGCCGCCAAGCAGCTCACGGAGGCGGGCCTGCGCGTCCTGGTGCTCGAAGCAGGTCGGAGCGCGCAGGCGGACAAGGTGCTGCACGTGATGCACCGCGTGCGGCAGAAGCTGGGCTACCGCGTGGAGTCCGACGCGGACCGCAAGGGGCGCCAGTCCATCCAGGCGACGAGCTTCGCCTGGCCCTTCCATCCGCACGCGTTCGTGGACGACGTGGACAATCCCTACACCACGCCGGACGACGCGCCGTTCGCGTGGATCCGCGCGAGGCAGGTGGGCGGACGCACCAGCGTGAAGAGCCACGGCCGCCAGTTCTACCGGCTGTCTGACTTCAACTTCCACGCGGGCAGCCTGGACGGGCTCAGCCCGGACTGGCCGCTGTCGCACGCGGAGCTGGCGCCGTCCTACGAAGTCGTGGAGCGGTGGATGGGCCTGTATGGCAATTCGGACGGCGTGGACACGCTGCCGGACTCCGCCTTCGCGGGGTCCGCGCCGCTGTCGCCCGGCGAGGTCCGGCTGCGCGAGAAGGTGAAGGCCCGCTGGCCCAACCGCCACGTCGTCGCCCGGCGGACCTCCAACGCGCCGGTGACGCTGCCCGCGGCCCAGAAGACGGGACGCCTGACGCTGCGCTCGCACGCCATCGCCAGCCACGTGATGCACGACCCGAACACCGGCAAGGTGACGGGGGTGTCCTTCATCGACGCGAACACCGGCACGTCGGAAGAGGTGCACGCGAAGGTGGTGGTGGTGGCGGCGGGCACCATTGAATCCACGCGGTTGCTGTTGCACTCGCGCAACCGGGCGTTCCCGGAGGGGCTCGCGAACAGCTCCGGCCTGCTGGGCCGCCACCTGATGGACCACATCTACCTGCGCGGCATCGAAGCGCGCATGAACCTGCCCCAGCACCTCCAGCAGAAGGCGCACGGCTGGGCGTACGTGCCCCAGTTCCGCAACGTCACCGAGCGAGACCCGAACTTCGCGCGCGGCTACGGCGTCCAGGTCTTCTCCTTCGACGACCAGATGCACATGGTGCCCTTCGGCGAAATGCTCCCGCGCGCGGAGAACCGCGTCACGCTGAGCAGCACGGTGAAGGACCGGTGGGGCGTCCCGGCGGCGCACATCGAGTGCCGGCACTCCGACAACGAGCTGAAGATGACGGAGGACGCGGTCAACTCCTGTCTGGAGATGCTGGCGGAGGCTGGCTACACGGTGGAGCAGGTCAACCGGACGCTGTCCCAGCCGGGCATGGCCATCCACGAGGTGGGCACCGCGCGGATGGGCAAGGACCCCAAGACGTCCGTGCTCAACCCCTTCAACCAGAGCTGGGACATCCCCAACCTCTTCGTCACGGACGGCGCCTGCTTCCCGTCCCAGGGCCCGCAGAATCCCACCCTGACGATGATGGCGCTCACCGTGCGCGCCTGCGCGCACCTGGTGGGCGAGCTCAAGGCCGGCCGCCTCTAGAAATCCCGTCTGGAAGGGGGCCAGGAATGGCCCCTTGCGTCATCGGCACGGATTGGTTACCTACCAGTCAGTAATTAATCCGTCGCCACCATGTCCCGACCCCAGCGCGTCCTCGACCCGCAGATTGATGAAGCCGCCCGCGCCGTGTTCCTGGAGCAGGGGCCGGCGGCGCCGCTGCAGGACATCGCGAAGCGGCTGGGCATCTCCCAGGCGGCCCTGCTGCACCGGGTGGGCACCAAGGAAGCGCTGATGTCCCGAGCGCTCCGGCCCGTCCCACCCTCCGCCGTGGCGCTGCTGGCGCCGGGCCCGCGCAAGGACCGCTCCGTGGAGGATCAGCTCCTGGAGGCGCTGCTGCACCACCGGGACTTCCTGCGCCAACTGGTGCCGTGCCTGTTCGTGCTGCACTACTCGATGCTGGGGGGCGCGCGGGCGTTGCGGACGGACACACCGCCGCCGGTGGCCCTGCGCGAAGCGCTGACCACGTGGCTGTCCCGGGTGAAGCGCGCGGGGCTCGCGGACGTGGCGGCACCGAAGGTCGTAGCCGAGGCCCTCTGCGGCGCGCTGGAGGCCCGCTGCTTCAACGCGCACGTGGGCGGCGCCACCTGTGCCCCGGGCGAGGACGCCGCCGTCCTGCGCCAGCTCATCCGCGTGCTCGTCGTCCCTCCGGCGACCCGGGCACGCACCGCGAAGAAGCCACCGAAGAGGAGTGCCCGATGACGACCGCCACCCCGAAGGCCACCCGGTCCACGGAGGGCCCCGGACTGGTCATCCTGCTGGGCGCGCTCATCGGCTTCGGGCCGCTGTCCATCGACATGTACCTGCCGGCGTTCCCCTCCATCGGGGAGTCGCTGCACGCGAGCGCGGGCGAGGTGGAGCGCACGCTGGCCACGTTCTTCGCGGGGCTCGCGCTGGGGCAGCTCTTCGCCGGGCCGGTGAGCGACCGGTTCGGGCGCACGAAGCCGCTGTACGTGGGGCTGGCGCTGTACGTGCTGGGCTCCATCGGCTGCGCGCTCGCGCCGTCGGCGGGGGTGCTGGCTGGGTGGCGGTTCGTGCAGGCGTTGGGCGGTTCGGTGGGCATGGTGTCCTCGCGGGCCATCGTGAGGGATTTGCACTCGGGCGTGGCGGCGGCGCGGATGATGTCGCGGCTGGTGTTGGTGATGGGGCTCGCGCCCATCCTGGCGCCGCTCCTGGGCGGCTGGGTGCTGCACACGTCCGGGTGGCGCACCATCTTCTGGAGCCACGCGGTCATCGGCCTCATCGCGCTGGGGGCGGTGTTCGCCATCCTCCCGGAGACCGCGCCGCCGAGGAGCGGGCCGTCCCAGCCCTTCCGCTCCATGGTCCGCATCGTGCGCCAGCGGGACTTCCTGGGGTACGCGCTGGCGGTGGCGCTCGCGCAGGCGGGGATGTTCGCGTACATCGGAGGATCGCCTTTCGTGTTCATCACGCTGCACGGCGTGGCGCCGGGGAACTTCGGATGGTTCTTCGGAGCGAACGCGGCGGGGCTGGTGCTCGTGTCGCAGCTCAACCACCGGTTGCTCGCGCGCTCCTCGCCGGAGCGGGTGTTGCGAGGGTCGGTCCGAGTGGCCGCGCTCGCGGGACTGGCGCTGGTGGGCGTGGTGGTGACGGGCCTGGGTGGGCTGTGGGGCATCGCGCTGTCGCTGTTCGTGTTCGTCTCCAGCCTGGGCGCCATCACGCCCAATGCGACGGCGCTGGCGATGGAGCATCAGGCGAAGCAGGCAGGCATCGCGTCGGCGGTGCTGGGCGCGCTCCAGTTCCTGCTCGCGGCCAGTGCGTCCGCGGCGGTGAGCGCCAGCCACGACGGCACCGCGAGGCCCATGGCCCTGGGCGTGGCCATCACCGCCCTGCTGGCATTGGGAGCGCTCGTCCTCGCGCGTCGCGCGGCACCGCCCGAGCAGGGCACGCCCACGGTCGAAGCCCCCGCGCCAACGCCTTGAAACCGGGCGTAGCGAAAGTCCCATCCTGGACGCCCCGGGCGCACGGCTCCGTCTGCGGCTGGGAGACGGCTGTTAATGTCTGGGAATGGGTTCGACCCGCATCCGCCGCCACGTGAACGCACCCCGCGCGAGGGTCTATCGCGCGCTTCTGGATCCGCGAGCGATCGCGGCGTGGAAGGTGCCGGACGGCATGACCAGCCACGTGCATGCGTTCGACGCTCGCGAAGGGGGCACGTTCCGGGTTTCGCTCACGTACGACGCGCCGACCGCGACGGGCAAGACGACCGCGCACACCGACACGTACCACGGCCACTTCGCGAAGCTCGTGCCGGACGAGCAGGTGGTCGAGGTCACGGAGTTCGAGACGGAGGACCCCACGCTGCGCGGTGAGATGACCATCACGGTCACGCTCGTGGATGCGGACGGCGGCACCGACGTCCTCGCCGTGCACGACGGACTCCCGAGCGGTGTGCCTCCCGCAGACAACGAGGAAGGCTGGCGGATGTCCCTCGCGAAGCTCGCGGCGTTCGTCGAAGCGGCCTGAGCGCTCACGCCCGCTGCCTCTCCGGAGCGCGCAGGCCCTGAAGGGCGAGCCGTGGGAACGCTCACACCCTGCGCCGGAGCCACACGCCCAGGACCACGGACAGCACCAGCGCCACGGGGCCCAGCCAGTCGCCCCACGCTCCCGCGAGCGAATGCAGCCGCTCCGCCGCCGGCACGCGCATCACCACGCTGGAGCGCTGGTTGTCCTGCATCTCGGAGGTCCACGTGCCCGCGGGATCGATGAACGCGGAGACACCGGAGTTGGTGACACGCACTTGCGCGGTGCGCGTCTCGATGCTGCGGAAGGCCGCGTGCATCAGGTGCAACCGGGGCGCGGGCGTACCGGAGAACCACGAATCATTCGACAGCGTGAGGAGCAACTCCGCGCCCTGGCGCACCTCCGCCGCGACGTAGTTGGGAAAGAGCGCCTCGTAGCAGATGAGCGGCGCGACCTTGAGCACGCGTCCGCCGTTCAACCGGAAGTCCACCATGCGGGGCCCGGGCCCGCGCTTCCAGCGCCCCGTCCAGGGCATCCAGGCCCGAAGGGCGGGCGAATCCACCGCGTCCGGCACCCACTCCGTCAACGGGAACAGCATCGTCTTGCGGTACGCGGCCTGCGCCAGCTCGCCCGTCGCGGAAGGGCCCAGGAACATGGCCGCGTTGAACTCGCGTTCGCCTTCGAGGTCATACGTGCCGAACACCAGCGGCACCCCGCGCTCCGCGACCCAGGCGCGGATCTCCTCATCCAGCGCCCCGCCGTCCTCGCTCTTCGGCGTGCCGAACGTCGTCGGGTACACCGTCTCCGGCCACACCAACAGGTCCAGCGGTCCCGAACGGAGGAGCGCGTCCGACATCGCGTAGTGCGTGTCCAGGATGTCGCGCACCACCTCGTAGGTGCCCTCCTCCGCCGCGCGCTTCTCGATGTTCGTGATGTTCGCCTGCACCGCGCCCACCACCAGCGCCGGAGCGGAGCGCACCGCCGCGCGAACCTGCCCCAGCCGCACGGCCCCGTAGCCAAACCCCACCAGCGTCAGCACGAGCGCCAGCACCAGCGGCACGGGCTTCAAGCCGCGCCGGGCCACGAGCCCCTGCCCCACCGCGACGAAGCACTCATTGACGAACAGCAGGCCCAGCGTGAGGCCCGGAGCGCCCGCCACGTCCGCGCCCTGGCGCAGGAGTTCCGAAGCGTACAGGCCATGGCCCAGCGTCTCCGCGAACAGCTTGGGCGTGAACCACTCAGTGCCCACGTACACGAGCGCGGTGAGCACCGGCGGCACCCACGCGAGGCGCGAGTCCGTCCCCACCTTCCGCCGCGCGTACCAACGGATCCACGCGGCGGTGAGGAACTGGAGCTCCAGCACGGGAGCGATGAGCAGGAACACGCCCCAGCACAGCCACGCCGGTGCATGCGAATACGCGGCGATGGCGCCTGGGAACCAGCCAAAGACAAGCGCGGTGAACGTCACCGACAGCAGCGTGCCCAGGGCCAGCGCGCGACGCGCGGAAGGGGCCCGGTCCACGGCCGCGAGCCACGGCGCCATCGCCACCGCGCCCAGCCAGACGAAGCCCGGCCGCAGCTCCGCGAAGAAGGCGAACACCACGGTGGTCGCCGCGACGCCCAGGAGCGCCCCGGCCCACCCTCGCCATCCCGTCACGGCGCGTCCC
>NZ_RAVZ01000143.1 GCF_003611635.1 Corallococcus terminator
AGCGAAGGGCGGGAGCCTGGGGGTCGCGGCGCAGCACGAAGAAGTACGGCGCGGGCATGCCCCGCGCGTCCATCACGCCCAGCAGCGTGTCCGCGTCCACCTGGCGGAACACGTCGTTCGTCGGCCAGTCGTCGTAGATCATCGTCGCGCTGAGCCTCCCCCGGTACTCCGTCATGCGCAGCCGCGCCTTGAACTTCGCGGTCTCCACATCCGCCCGGTGCGGCCCCACGGGCCCGCGAATCGTCGGCGACGGCCACTTGCGCGGATCCACCGGGAACACCGCCGCGCGGTCCTCCGTGAAGAACAGCAGGGGGTGCACGCTCTCCGCGTCGATGAACTGCTTTCCGTACCAGCCGGTCGCGCTGAGCATCCCATCCATCGGGTGCTCCGTCTGGAGCTCACTGCCCTTCCACGTGCCCCGCATGAACGCGAGGTCCACCGTGGACAGGCTGTCGAACAACGCGAGCGCCTCATCCGCGCGGATCCGCCCGGCTCTCACCGCTTCGTCGAAGGTCATGATCGCCCTCCTGCCTGCATGCGCAGCACCGGTTTGACCGCCGTGCGCGTCTCCATCTCGTGGACCGCGTCGTTGATGGCCTCGAAGTCGTGGCAGCGGATCAGCTTCTCCAGCGGGAAGCGTCCGGCCGCGTGCAGCGCGACCAGCTTCGGGATGAACGTCTTCGGGTCGGCGTCCCCTTCGAGGATGCCCACCAGCTTCCGGCCGGCGAGCAGGGCGTGCATCGGCAGCGTGACCTCCGCCGCGTCACGGCCCGGCAGCCCGAGCAACCCGCATGTGCCCCGGGGCGACTCCAGTTCGACCTCGTCGATGACGAAGGGACCCATCACCGTCTGCAGCAACGCGGCACGCACCGGAAGAGCCATGGGCCCATCCTATTCTTATTGGCAACCCGCCAACAATGCCGCCCTGGAACCGCCGGGTGGGTCCTTTTCTTCACCCCATGGAACGTTGACTTGTCGTCATGCGCGGACGCTGGGAGAGCAGGGAAACAGCAGGCCGCCAGGCGGGCGTGTCGCCCAGCCGTCCTCATGCGGCCCGTCCCACGAGAGGTGTGTTAACGCTCGGATCCATGAGCCACGGCCCTGAATCCCGCGCGCCTCTGGGAAGCGTCCACGCGGTCGACGACCCTCGGTTGTCCCAAGAGAGCGCCGCCTGGGTGATGGAAGGTGGGGGGGACATGGGCGCCCTCATGCGGACGATGGACTGGTCCGCGACGGCGCTCGGTCCCGTGAGCGACTGGCCCCTGTCGCTGCGCACCATGGTGAGCACGTGCCTCAACAGCCGCTTTCCCCTCCTGGTGTGGTGGGGCGCGGACATGGTGATGCTCTACAACGACGCCTACCGGGTCATCCTTGGCGACAAGCACCCGAGGGCCATGGGGCAGCGCGGACGCGAGCACTGGGCGGAGATCTGGCACATCATCGGTCCCATGCTCGAAGGCGTCCTCACCCGGGGTGAGGCGACCTGGTCCGAGGACCAGTTCCTGCCCATCCAACGGCACGGGTTCACCGAGGAGACCTACTTCACCTTCTCCTACAGCCCCATCCGCGATGAGAGCGGAGGCGTGAGCGGCATCTTCACCGCCGTCGCGGAAACCACTGCCCAGGTGCTGGACGCGCGGCGGATCACCCTGATGCAGACGATGGCGGCCCGGACGACGGGAGCCCAGAGCGTCGCCGAGGCCTGCGCCCGGGCGATGGAGGCCCTGGCGGAGGATCGCTCGGACATCCCCCTCGCCGCGCTCTACCTGCTCGACGCGCAAGGGGCCGCGGCCCACCTCACGGCCCACACCCCTTCCCAGGGGGACGGCCCGGCCTGGCCCCGGGAGGTCCTCCTCTCCGGCGCCCCGGAAGCCCCGTGGCCCTTCGCTTCAGTCGTGAGCACGGGGCAGCCAGCGCGAGTGGACGGCCTCCGGGAGCGCCTCGGTGCCCTGCCCTCGCACGAGGGCAGGCCCACGCCCACCTCGGCGCTCGTCGTGCCGGTGGCCCGGCCCGTCGACGCCAGCCCCACCGCGCTGCTCGTGGTGGGACTGGCCCCGCTGCTCGAACGCGATCCGAAGTACCGCGCCTTCCTGGACCTCGTGGCCAGCAACCTGGCCGCGTCCATCGTCAGCGCCCGGTCCTACGAGGAGGAGACCCGGCGGGCGGAGGCGCTGGCGGAGCTCGACCGCGCCAGGACGGCCTTCTTCAGCAATGTCAGCCACGAGTTCCGCACGCCCCTCACCCTGATGCTGGGGCCCGTCGAGGACGGGCTCGCGGATACGCAGGCCCCGCTTCCGCCCGCCCAGCGCGAGCGACAGGAGCGGGTGCGCCGCAACGGCCTGCGGCTCCAGAAGCTCGTCAACGCCCTGCTCGACTTCGCCCGCATCGAAGCGGGCCGTGCCCGGGCCTCCTTCGTCCCCACCGACCTCTCCGCCTTCACCAAGGACCTGGCCAGCAGCTTCGATTCGGCGATGACGTCCGCGGGCCTCCGGTTGGCGGTGGACTGCCCGCCCCTGCCCGAAGCCGTCCACGTCGATCCCACGATGTGGGAGCAGGTTGTCCTCAACCTCGTCTCCAACGCCTTCAAGTACACCTTCGAGGGGGAGATCCGCGTCGCGTTGAAGTGGGAGGGCCCGAGCGTGGAGCTCACCGTCCAGGACACCGGCGTGGGCATCCCGGAGGAGGAGCTGCCCCGCATCTTCAACCGCTTCCACCGCGTGGAAGGGGTCCGTGGCCGCAGCCATGAGGGGACGGGCATCGGCCTGGCGCTGGTGCAGGAGCTGGTGAAGCTGCACGGCGGGACGGTGCGCGTGCGCAGCACCCCCGGCACGGGAACCACCTTCACGGTGAGCCTGCCCACGGGCTCCGCGCACCTGCCCCCCGGACACGTGGACACGGACCGGTCGCGTGAGTCCCCGCGCGGCGGGCCGGAGGCGTTCCTCGCGGAGCTGTCCCAGTGGAACGGGGCCGGGGCCTCTCCCCTGCCTCCCACCGCGACACCCACCGCGGCCCAGGCGAGGGCCCGCATCCTGCTGGCGGATGACAACGCCGACATGCGCGACTACCTCACGCGCCTGCTGGCGCCGCGCTGGAGCGTGGAGACGGCGACCCACGGCCTCCAGGCGCTCGAAGCGGCCCGGGCCAACCCGCCGGACCTCATCCTCTCCGACGTGATGATGCCGGGCATGAACGGCACGCAGCTCATCCAGGCCCTGCGCGCGGACGAGCGCACCCGGACCATCCCGCTGGTGCTCCTGTCCGCCCGCGCGGGCGAGGAGGCCACCATCGAAGGCCTGCGCAGTGGCGCGGACGCCTACCTCGTCAAACCCTTCTCCGCGAACGAGCTGGTCGCACGCGTCGAATCCCAGCTCACGGTGTCCCGGCTGCGGCAGGACGCCCTCCAGGCGGAGCGCACGCACGCGGAGCAGACCACCCGCCTGCTCGAAGCCTCCCGGCTGGCCACCCGCTCGCGGGAGGAGACCCTCGCGGTCGTCAGCCATGACCTGCGCTCGCCGCTCACCGCCATCGGCACCGCGGCCGAGCTGATTCAACGGGCCCTGGGCCACGATGAGCGCGATCCCCGGCTGCGCAGGCACACCGACTCCATCCGCCGCTCGGTGGGCCGCATGAACCTGCTCATCGCGGACCTGCTCGACCTGGCGAGCATCGACGCGGGCACGCTCTCCATCGACGTGCGCCCCCAGACGGTGGAGGAGCTCGTCCGGGAGGCGCGGGAGCTCTTCGAGCCGCAGGCCACCGACAAGGGCCTGCGCTTCACCGTCGACCTGGAGCCCGGACGCGTCCTGCGGTGCGACAAGGAGCGCATCCTCCAGACGCTCGGCAACCTGCTGTCCAACGCCATCAAGTTCACGCCCCCGGGCGGCAGCGTGGGCCTGAAGGTGGAAGCGGAGGCAGGGACGCGGGGCGTGCGCTTCGGCGTGACGGACACCGGCCCGGGCATCTCCGAGGAAGCGCAGTCGCGCATCTTCGACCGCTACTGGCACGCGGCCCAGAAGCAGCGGGAGGGCCACGGCCTGGGCCTCTCCATCGCGAAGGGCATCGTGGAAGGCCACGGGGGACGGCTCTGGGTGGAGAGCGCCGAGGGCCGGGGAAGCACCTTCTGGTTCTTCCTCCCCGCCGAACCCCACGCGCGGCCCGTGGCGCGCGCGGCTTCGCACGTGAAGGGCCAGCCCCCGCTCGCGCCACGCAAGGCGGGCCGGGACGAGGCATTCATCCAGGCGGGCGGCGAGATGGGCTCCCTGCTGCGAGCGCACGACTGGTCCACCAACTCCCTGGGCCCGCTCGAGGAATGGCCCCAGTCGCTGCGGACCTCCGTCAGCACGATGCTCCGCTCGCCCTACCCCATCATCCTCTTCTGGGGTCCCGAGCTGCGCATGCTCTACAACGACCCGTTCCGTCCCATCCTGGGCGCCAAGCACCCCCAGACCGTGGGCGCCCGGGGCAACGAAGCGCTCGCGGAGGAGTGGGGGCAGTTGGGCCCCTTGATGATGCGCGTCCACGAAACGGGCGAGCCCCTGTTCATCGAGAACGGGAACGTCAATTTCGCGCGGCGGCCGGGAGGCCTGCGGGAAGAGTCCTACTTCACCTGGTCCTACAACCCGACCATCGGTGAGTCGGGGGAGATCGCCGGCCTCTTCGCCATCGCGAGCGAGACGACGCGCCAGGTGGTCGGCGACCGCCGGCTCGCCATCCTCCGGGAGCTGTCCATCCGCACGGCGCTCGACAAGAAGGTCGAGGCCATCTTCCGCTCGCTGGAAGAGGTCCTCGCGCACGCGGCCCACGACCTGCCCTTCTCGCTCCTCTACGTCGTCCGCGAGGGCAAGGCCCAACTGGTGAGCTGCGCGGGCCTCCCGCGGGGCGTGGCCGCATCCCCCGTGGAAGTGCTGCCGGACAACACGGCGTCCTGGCCGCTCGAAAGCGTCGCGCGCTCAAGGCAGGAGGCACTGGTCGACGACCTGCCCACGCGCTTCGGCCCCCTTCCCGGCGGCCCCTGGCCCGAACCCACGACGCGCGCCCTCGTGCTTCCGGTGCCCATGGGCGCGGACACCGAAACCACCGGCGTGCTGGTGGCCGGCCTCAGTCCCCTGCGGGCCCTGGACGACGAGTACCGCGGCTTCCTGCAACTGCTGGCGCGGCAGCTCGCCGCCAGCGTCTCCAGCGCGCGCGCCTACGAGCAGGAGAAGCAGCGGGCGGAGGAGCTGGCCCAGCTCGACCAGGCGAAGACCGCGTTCTTCAGCAATGTGAGCCACGAATTCCGCACGCCGCTCACGCTCATCCTCGGCCCCGTCGAGGACGCGCTGTCCAAGGCGAACAAGTCGCTGGAGGGCGAGCCGCTGGAGCTGGTGCGGCGCAATGCCTTGCGCCTGTACAAGATGGTCAACACGCTGCTCGACTTCTCCCGGATGGAGGCCGGAAGGGCCCAGGCCAGCTACGTGCCCACGGACCTGTCCACCCTCACCACGAGCCTCGTGAGCGCCTTCCAGTCCGCGGTGGAGAGCGCGGGCCTCAAGCTGGTGGTGGACTGCCCGCCCCTGCCAGAGCCCATCTACGTGGACCCGGACATGTGGGAGAAGGTTGTCCTGAACCTGCTCTCCAACGCGGTGAAGTACACATACCAGGGCGAGATCCGCGTGCGGCTCCAGTGGCAGGACGCGCAGGCGGTCCTCACCGTCCAGGACACCGGCGTGGGCATCCCGGAGGAGGAGCTGCCGCGCGTCTTCGAGCGCTTCTACCGCGTCCGCGCCACCCAGGGCCGCAGCCACGAAGGGACGGGCATCGGCCTGGCGCTGGTGCAGGAGCTGGTGAGGCTGCACGGGGGCAGCGTCGCGGTGGAGAGCCGGTTCGGGGAGGGCACCACCTTCACCCTGCGGATGCCGAAGGGGTTCGCCCACCTGCCCCAGGAGCGCGTGGAGCGCCAGGCCCGGCCGCGCGTGGCCGCCGCCGGGGCCGCGCCCTTCGTCGAGGAGGCGCACCGCTGGTCGCAGGACGTCCTGGCCCCGGGCACGCAGGAGCACTCCCCAGCTCAGGGGCCGGTGATGGAGCTGCCCGAGGAGCTCGCGCGCTCCCGCATCCTCCTCGTCGACGACAATGGCGACCTGCGCGCCTACGTCGCCGGGTTGCTGCGGCAGGGCTTCCCGAACATCGAGACCGCCACGGACGGACTGGACGCCCTGGAACGGGTGCGCATCCAACCGCCGGACCTCATCCTCTCCGACGTGATGATGCCCAGGCTGGATGGCTTCGGCCTGGTGCGCGCCCTGCGCGCCGACGAGCGCACGCGCGCCATCCCCATCATCCTGCTCTCCGCCCGCGCGGGCGATGAGTCCACGGTGGAGGGACTGCAGACGGGGGCGGATGACTACCTGGTGAAGCCCTTCTCCTCGCGCGAACTCCTGGTGCGGGTGCGCACCCAACTGGACATGGCCCGCGTGCGCCGCAAGGTGGTCCGCAACGAATTCGAGAAGGAAGCGCTGCGCGAGTCCGTGCGGGTGCGGGACGAATTCCTCCGGCTCGTCAGCCACGAGCTGCGCACGCCCGTGAGCGCCCTGGCCCTCAACGTCCAGGGCTTGAGTCGTGAAGCCCAGGCCGAAGCGTCGCCCGCCATCCTGCGAGGCAAGGCCCGCTCGACGGAGAAGCAGCTGCATCGCCTGTCGCGGCTGGTGGAACGGCTCCTGGATGTTTCGGAGCTCGTCACCGGCCCGCTGGAGCTCGCGCGGGAGGACGTGGACCTCTCGCGGGTGGCGACCACGGTCGTGGAGCAGTCAAAGGAGAAGGCCGCCCGCGCGGAGTGCCTCCTCACCGTGACGGCGCCCGAACCGGTGGTGGGCCGCTACGACCCGGCGCGGCTGCACCAGCTCATCGACGGCCTCGTCGACAACGCGCTCAAGTTCGGAGCGGGCCGGCCCGTAGGGGTGACGGTGGAGCGGACGGGGGACCAGGCGGCCCTCACGGTAGTGGACCACGGCGAGGGCGTCGCGCCGGAGGACCAGGAGCGCATCTTCGGACGCTTCGAGCGCGCCGTGCCCGCGAACCACCACGGCGGTTTCGGCCTGGGGCTGTGGATCGCCCGCCACATCGCGGAGGCGCACGCCGGAAGCATCCGCCTCGCGCCCACGCCAGGAGGAGGCGCCACGTTCACGCTGGTGCTCCCGCTGGACGCGGCGTGAGGCCCGGCGCCCCCTGATGACGGGGAACATCGGCCGGTGACGGGAGTCACCAGGGCGCGGGGCTCCACCGCCTCCAGGCGTCAGCGCCATTCCAAGACAAATCCAGGGGTTGCCCGTGTACCGGGCGCCTCGCGAGGGCTGGCACGGCCGCTGCTATGGGTTCCGGCATCGACGCACGCTGGACTCCCTCCTTCCTGGAAAGCCCCCGCCATGAGCATCTCGCCCACCCGGAACACCCAGTCCCTGTTCACCCGCGCCCCCGCGCGGACTGATGCCCCCGGCCTGTCGGGCCTCACGGGCACCCCGGCCACGTTCCAGCCTCAGACGAAGGTGGGCCCCCAGGTCTCCCCCCGGCTGGCGGCCCTGCGGCAGGACGGCTTCGACGCGGGCCCCGGCAAGGACGCGCAGGCCCTGGGCAAGCTGCTCCAGGACACCCTGACGGCGCTGAACACGCTCGCGCAGCTGGTGGGCGGCATGGAAGGCATGCAGGGCGCGCAAGGGGCCCAGGGCGTCCCCGACCTCGGTGGAGCGTCGGACGCCCAGTCCTTCTCCGACAGCAGCTTCACGCCGCAGGACTGCACGAGCCCGTCGCCCGTGGAGCTCAGCCCCAGCCCCGTGGGTCCGTCGTCCGCGCAGGGCACCAGCACCAGCCCCACGGACACCAGCGGCACGCCGAGCGCCACGGGCGCCAGCGGCACGCCGGGCTCCACGGGCACCAGCGGCACGCAGAGCTCCACGGGCGCCAGCGGCGCCACGGGTGGCTCGAAGCTGGGCGGCAACCTGCCCCCCGGGCTGGAGAAGTTCCGCGGCGCCATCGAGTCCGCGTCCGCCAAGACGGGCGTGCCGGCGGAGGTGCTGGCCGCGCAGATCTGGCAGGAGTCGCGCGGCAACCTGGAAGCCATCTCCACCAACGGCGGCAATGGCCTGACGGACACCGGCCTGATGCAGGTCAACCCCAACACGTACAAGGAACTGCAGGCGAAGCACCCCGAACTCCAGGGCAAGGACCTCTCCGACCCGGAGACGAACATCCTGGCGGGCGCCTGCTACATGAAGGACATGAAGGAGCAGTTCGGCGGCAGCATGGACCTGGCCCTGCGCGCCTACAACTCCGGGCCGAACGGCGTGGACAAGAGCAACCCGGACGCCATCCCGGCCGGCACGGGTGACGCCACCTACGTGCAGAAGGTGAAGAGCTTCGCGAACATCCTGGCCACCGGCCAGGGCACCCTGCCGGCGTAAGGCAGGACCCTCACGGAAACCGGCGATCCTTTGCGCCCCATCATCGATTCATGAGATGGGGCGGGGATGTTCGACCCCGTCACGCTCGACCAGCTTCGCGCCTTCGTGTCCGTCGTCGAGGAGGGGAGCTTCTCGGCGGCGGCGCGCAAGCTTCACCGCGTGCAGTCCGCCATCAGCACCGCGATGGCCAACCTGGAGTCTCAGCTGGGCGTGCCGCTGTGGGATCGCTCGACGAAGGTGGCCACGCTGACGCCCCAGGGGCAGGCGGTGCTCGCGTCGACGCGGCGCGTGCTCTCCGAAGTGGACGGGCTGCGGCGGCTCACCACCGGCATGACGCTGGGGCTCGAAGCGTCGGTGTCGCTGTGCCTGGATGCCTTCTTCCCCCTGAAGGCGCTCATCGACCTGTGCGCCGCGTTCACCCGGGAGTTCCCCGCGGTCGACCTGCGCGTGGACACGCAGATCATGTCCGCCGTCTCCGCTCGCGTGCTCGACGGCACGGCCACCCTGGGCGTCGTGAGCCCGGCGGGGCTGGCCCGGGGGCTCGAAGCGCAGGCGCTGTCGCCCATCCGCGTGCTGCCCGTCGTGAGCCCCGGCCATCCGCTGGCGGCCTTCAAGGGACGCATCGCCAACCGGCACTTCGTCGACGCGATTCAAATCGTGCTCTCCGACTGCGACGATGAAGGCATCTCCGACCAGGTCGGACTGTCCCCGCGCACGTGGCGGGTCGGCGACCTCTACACCAAGCACGAGATGCTGCGCGCGGGCCTGGGCTGGGGCAACCTGCCGGAGCATCTGATCCGCGACGACCTGCGCGAGGGCCGGCTGGTGGCCATCCGGCCCATGGCCTGGGGCACCCACGAGAACACCCTCAAGCTCCTGGCCATCTACCGCGGCGACACCGTGTTCGGCCCCGCGCACCGCTGGCTGCTGGAGCAGCTCACCCAGCTCTGCGCGCGCGAGGCCCGCCGCCAGCGGACGGGGTGAGTCAGACGCCGTCGTGCACCGGCCGCATGTTGGCGCTCCACAGGGCCCACATGCCCGCGCACAACGCGAGGCTCAGCGGCAGGCTCCAGAGCGCGACGACGGTCGCCACCAGGTACACCGGGAACCCCAGGCGGTAGTGCCACGTGAGCCGGTGTTCGAGCGCATCCGGAGCATGCTGCCGTTGCAGCAGGGACCACAGCAGGTTGTAGGCCAGGTTGATGAGCACGAAGAGGCCCGAGTAGAGCGCCCCGGCCATGGAGCCCGAGGGCTCCATCAGGTGGGCCGACAGCAGCGACGTCGTGAACGGCACGAGCGTGGTCAGCAGCATCAGGAACCCGTTCGCGAAGAGCACCGGCGTGTCCGCCCGGCGCGCGAACTTCAGGATGCCATGGTGGTCGATCCACATGATGAGGACGGTGCTGAAGCTCGCCACGAACGCCAGGTACGTGGGCCACCGGGACGCCAGCTGCCACAGGAGCGTGCGGGAGTCCCGGGCGGAGTCCGTGAGCTCCGGCTTCAGGTCCAGCGCCAGCAGCGTGATGACGACGGCGAAGACGCCATCGCTGAACGCTTCGAGCCGGGCGTTGTCCGGCCTTTCGGTGTCCGGCATGGCGGGGCCCCCTACAGCCGGCTGCGCACCCACAGCGCCAGGGCCACGGGGGCCAGGAACGACGCGAACCCCAGGTGCTGGACGCCGAACGCGCCCCCCAGACAGCCCAGCGCGAACGCCAGGATGATGAAGCCCAGCGAGCGGTGCTTGCCGGCGTTCTCCGGGGCGCCCGGGATCACCTTCTCCACGAACCACTGGGTGACGTTGCCGGTCATCACGGTCGTCATCGGTCCCAGCGAAGGCGACACCCGGTGCATCGCGTTCTGGATGCCCATGGCGATGACCGCGAACACCACGACGACCTTGTGCGCCGCCGTTCCCTGCACGAAGAGGGGCACGGCCGCCGCCGCCCCGAAGGCCACCGCCTGGAGGAGCAGGAGCAGCCGCGCGGACCCCTCCGCCCGGCGACGGTGCAGGTGCGTGGCGCAGTAGACGGCCAGGACGAAGATGGGAAAGGTCGACAGCTTGAGCCACTCGTCGGCGTTGGCGTTGCGCGCGAGGTCCGCGGCGAGCACGACGAAGTTGCCGGTGACGTGCGCGCAGAAGATGCCCCCCGCACCGACGAAGGTGACGGCGTCCGCGTAGCCCGCGACGAACGCGAGCGCGGCGGGGACCCATGCGGACTTGAGAGCGGGGCTGGGAGTCATTGGAAGGTCGGTGCCATGGGTCAATAGGTGAAGGTCGTCCAGGTGCCGAAGAAGTCGACGTCCCGTCCGGTGACCGTCCGCAGCGCGGGCCCGGCGAAGACGTGCGAGTACTCGGCATTGAACATGAGGTGGCGCGTGGCGCGATAGCCGAGCGACAGCGAGAGCTGCGCACCGGTGTAACGCGCCCGTGAATCCATGGGAGACACGAGGACGTCCCCCGGCGGCGTGTAGACGGCGTCCTGGACGGACTGCCGGAAGAAGAAGACGCAGCCCGCCTCCAGGGTGACGGCGTCCAGGTCCCACTGCACGAGCGGATGCGCTTCGTACAGGTTCGACGGGTAGATCAACGGCAACGCGCTGAAGAAGGTCTGGTTGGGAAACCACGCATGGAAGGTGGAGACCCGACGGTCGTCGGCGTTCCGGTCGCCGCTCAGCGCATCCCCGCGCACGCCCACCCGCAGCGGCGCGAAGGACAGGCGCTGCCACAGGCCTCCCGCGAGTCCCCAGGCCAGGACGTCGGCGTCGCCCACCGTGCCGGCCTGCGCGAGCGCATGCACGATGTACTCAAGGCCGCCTTCGGTCTGACCGAACACCCGCAGGCCCAGCATGTGGCGCACCTCGCGCCCTTCGACCGCGCCGTAGGTCACCGAAGGACGGTCGCGCCCCAGATAGAAGGCGTCGAACGAGAGCTGCTTTCGCGGCAAGACGGCCACGGTCGCGTAGAGGCCCCAGAACCGGCTCCGCCACGAAGGCGCATCATCGAACACGCCGCGCACCAGCCTCGGCACCACGCCGCCAAAGCCCTCCACGTTCCAGCCCTCGCCCGTCACCGTGAGGCGGGCCAGGTCGAACGCCTGACGGACATTCGTGCCATCCCGCGTGCTCACCCACCGCGTGGACCCCAGCGACATCTCCTGGCGTCCCACGCGGGCCACGAAGCGGGCCTTCTGGCTCGCGGCGCTCCACTCGACGAAGGCCTGCTGCACGTCGAACAGGTCGCTGCCCGGCGGCTCATCACGGGCGGGAGCCCCGAGCGCGTAGTGTCCTCCCAGTTGGACGAAGGCACGCAGGGGACCCACGTGCGCGTCCACGTGCAGCAGATTGCGGGAGAACAGGACGCTCTCGGACTGCGGACCGTCCAGCCCTTCGGTCAGCTCGTAGCGCAGCCGGTGCTGGCCCCCGAAGGAGAGGTACGCCCGTTCTCCCAGGGGGATGTATTTGACGCGGTCGAACGGATCCTCCCCGGGCCGCAGGAGGGGATCCGACCAGTCCTCCAGGTAGCGGATCGCGGCATACCGGGGCACCGAGCGCGGCTCGGGGACGTCTTCCGCCCGGGCCGCGAGCGACACGCCCAGCAGCCCGGCGACACCGAGGAAGAACCCGCTCCGTGAAAGGCTGCGCATGAAGGCGTCCCGCGTCCCTTCGCTCAGAACGCCCAGCAGGAGCAGCCCAGGAGGCCCCAGAACGTCGGGTCCTCCGCGACGGGCACCGGCCGCCGCCAGGCCGCCTTGCCATGCGCATGCACGCCACAATCATGCGGCGCGGCGTGTCCCGGAGCCACGACGTGAGCCTCGCGGGCCTGCGCGGTGGCGTGCGCATACCCGCCGAAGCCGCGGACCGGAGACCAGTCCGGCATCGCCGGGGGCAGCGGCGGCGCGAAGCCCGAGAAGCCGCCCGCGCCGTGCACGACCTTCCCGCCGACGATCGTGAGCACGGACTCCAGCTGGGAGATGGCATCGGCGGGGACGCTGAAGTAGTCCGCCGACAGCACGGCCAGGTCCGCGAACTGCCCCACGGCGAGCTGCCCCTTCTTGCCCGTCTCCGAGGAGAACCAGGTGTTGCGTTCGGTCCAGAGCCGCAGCGCGGTCTCCCGGTCGATCAGCGCGTCCTCGCCGTACAGCGACGTCCCCCCGACGGTCTTCCCGGTGACGAGCCACGACAGCGACACCCACGGATTGTAGGACGCGACGCGCGTGGCATCCGTGCCGGCGCCCACCGGGACCCCGGCGGCGAGCATGCGGGCGATGGGCGGCGTCTGGGCCGCGGCCGCCGCGCCATAGCGCTCCACGAAGTATTCGCCCTGGTAGGCCATCCGGTGCTGCACCGCGATGCCGCCGCCCAGCGCGGCGATGCGGTCGATGTTCCGCTCCGAGACGGTCTCCGCGTGGTCGAAGAACCAGTGCAGCCCCCCGAAGGGCATGTCGCGGTGGACCTTCTCGAAGACATCCAGGGCGCGCGAGATGCTCTCGTCGTAGGTCGCATGCAGGCGCCACGGCCAGCGGTTCTCCACCAGCACCCGGACGACCTCTTCCAGTTGGCCTTCCATGTCCGGCGGCAGCTCCGGGCGCGGTTCGCGGAAGTCCTCGAAGTCCGCGGCGGAGAAGACCAGCATCTCCCCCGCTCCGTTGTGGCGGAAGTGGTCGTCGCCCTGCCCCGGCCGGACCTGCTTCGTCCACGTGCGGAAGTCGGCGGCCTCCTCGCCCTTGTGCTGGGTGAAGAGGTTGTAGGCGATGCGCAGCGTGAGTTCGCCCGCGTCCGCGAGCTTCTGCACGACGGCGTAGTCGTCGGGGTAGTTCTGGAAGCCACCGCCCGCGTCGATGACGCCGGTGATGCCCAGCCTGTTCAGCTCGCGCATGAAGTGGCGGGTGGAGTTCTCCTGATACTCCAGGGGCAGCTTCGGCCCCTTCGACAGCGTCGCGTAGAGCAGCTGCGCGTTGGGCTTCGCGAGCAGGAGCCCCGTGGGGTTCCCGTGCCGGTCGCGCTGGATTTCGCCGCCCGGCGGGTTTGGCGTGTCCTTCGTGTAGCCACAGGCGCGCAGCGCCGCCCCGTTGAGCAGCGCGCGGTCGTAGAGGTGGAGGATGAAGACCGGCGTCTCCGGCGCGACGGCGTTCAGCTCATCCAGCGTCGGCAGGCGCCGCTCGACGAACTGGAGTTCAGTGAAGCCGCCCACCACCCGCACCCACTGCGGCGCGGGGGTGACGGCCACCTGCTGACGCAGCATGCGCATCGCATCCGCGAGCGACCGGACGCCATCCCAGCGCAATTCGAGGTTGTAGTTGAGCCCGCCTCGAATCACGTGGGTGTGGCTGTCGATGAGGCCGGGCACGACCCGGAGTCCCCCCACGTCGATGACCCGGGTGTCCGGGCCCCGCGTCTTGAGGATGTCGCTCGCCGCCCCCACCGCGGAGAACCGGCCGTCCGTGATGGCGACGGCTTCGGCCTCGGAGGCGCCAGGAAGCAACGTGGTGAACCGGCCGTGGTGCAGGATGAGGTCGGGGGGCATGCGGCGTGTCCCTTCAGGGGTTGGGGCGTGAGGGCGGCGCGTCCCCCGAGGGGGGCACGCCGGTGACCTTCGGGACGCACTCCTCGGCGAGCCACGCCGCCGTGAGCGGTTCCCGGCGGAGCAGCCGGCGACCGACGGGCACCAGCTGCTCTCCGAGCAGGATTCCCAGCAGTCCCGCCAGTGCGACGAGGGGCGGCGCGGGGGAGCGGACACCGAGCAGGCCGTAGAGGAACCCAATCAGCGTCCCCGCGGCGATCGACACCAGGTAGATCTTCATGACCGCGGTCAGTGACCGCCCTCGCCACCGTTGAACATGGTCTTCGCGTAGAGCAGGCCGATGCCGTAGGCGCCGCCCGACTCCTTCGCCAGGTTCACGACGGCGTCGTAGGTCTTGCTCCGGGCCCAGTCGCGCTGCAGCTCGAGCAGGTACTGGAGCGATGTCATGGGCCGCGCGCCCGCCTGGATCATCCGCGCCATCGCCCGCTCGTGGGCCTCCGTGGAGACATCACCACACGCGTCGGCGATGACATAGACCTCGAAGCCCTGCTCCAGCGCGGACAGCGCGGGACCGACGATGCACACCGACGTCCAGAGGCCCGCCAGCACGATGCGCGACTTGCCGATGGCGTTGACCCGCTCCGCGATGCGGGGGTCTTCCCAGGTGTTCATCGAGGTCCGGTCGATGGCCACCTCCTCCGGAAACGCGTCCTTCAGCTCCGTGAACATCGGACCGGAGAAGGACTTCTCCGCGACGGTCGTGAGGATGGTGGACACGTTGAACACCCGCGCCGCTCCGGCGATGAGCGACACGTGCGTGCGCAGCTGGTTCGCGTGGATGGAGTGCGTCGCGAACGCCATCTGCGGCTGGAAGTCGATGAGGATGAGCGTGTGGTCGCTGGGGGTGAGAAGCGTCTTGCCAGGGGCTGCGGTCGCGGTCGCCATGGGGGATGCCCTTTCCGAGGAATGGCGGCACCCTCTCCCGTTGGCTGCGTCTCGACAATCCGCAATCGGCAGATGATTCGTATCGATTCAGCAGATGGCGCGAAGGCCCGACGGCCTCCGCGCCCTCCCGGCCGCACGCTCAGCGCGTGGTGGCCGGCATCACGCCCTGGCTGTAGTTGTCACACAGGGCCAGGTACTCGTCGCTGTCGATGGCGAGCGCGGAGACGCGCTGCTTCTTCACCTTGGGCTTCGCCAGGGTGGTCTTGATCTGCACCATCTTCAGGATGGGGATGCCCATGTAGCTCTGGTCGACGTAGAGGTTCTCCTTCATCTCGTCCCAGGCGATGAGCACGCCGTCAGCGAAGCGGATGCCGTCCCGGCCAATCAGCAGCGCGGGCTTGTCCAGGCTGCCCAGGCCCTTGACGCAGTTGAAGAACATCCAGCCCGCGCCCAGCACGACGATGCCGAAGAAGGCCATCGCGCCCGTCTCCCCCAGCGACCGGTAGGTGAGCGCCCCGAAGAAGGCGAGCGCCAGCGCCCAGATGACCGCGCCCGCGATGAGCTTGAGGCGCGAGTTGTAGACCGCGTGCGGCTGTTCGGCTTTCTTCTTCGACTGGGGGTTGCGGTAGATTTCCATGAGGTGATGCCCGGTGTTGGGGGGTGAAGGTCAGCCGGCCAGGCGGTCTGACAGGTAGGCCAGCAGCACTGGCGCGTTGGGAATCTTCGCTTCGTCGATCTTCCGGGGCTTGCCCTGGGCGACGATGACCAGCTCGCGGGTGGACACGCCGGTGTCGAACTCGTCCTGGACACGGATGCTCTCGATGTCCTCCCAGCGCAGCAGGCGCCCCTTGTGGGTCAGCCCCGCGTCGTCCAGGGTCAACGGCCCGAAGCGCACCGCCTGCCCCTCGGCGACCTCACGGCTCACGCGCTCCAGCAGCTCCGGGACGACGTGCTCCATCACCCCCTGGTGCAGCGCCTCCGCGTCGCTCCACAGGTTCAGCCGCAGCTTGTAGCTGCCGCCCCGGTGCCGCAGGACGATGCGGTCGTGGTTCTGGATTTCGAGCACCGACTCCACGTCCCGCCAGGCGATGCGGACATCGCCCGCGCGCAGGCCCTGGTCGTCCAGCGACAGGGAGTGTGGCGCGCGCATCCAGACAAAGAGGTCGCTGGCCCGCCAGCCGATGAGGTAGATGCCACAGGGCAGGCCGAACAGCAGGATGAAGAACCCCATGTTGCTGCGCAGCAGGCCCATCACCATGTCCAGGGGCAGCAGGTGCACGCCCGCGGGGGCAAGCAGCGCGGCGACCACCAGGTAGCTCAGCACGAGCCCCGCGAAGAACCAGAAGAGGACGGGCGTCGGGAAGACCAGCGAGTGCGAGCGTTTCAACCGAAGTCTCCAAACGGGCCGGGGATGGGCCGGGGTCGGGGCTTCGTGAGCCTCAGCGACGAGTCCGCACGCTATAAACAATCGCATGTGTCAGCGCGATGTCTTTCGTCCGGTTCGCGACTTCTCACGCCCTGAGACCGTCTATGTTTGTTCTTCACGGAGTCCCGTGATTCCAAACGCCACCGGGATAAGGGCTTACGCCGCGAATCAGCCCCCGAAAGACGGGGCTTCTCGGCTAGGGTCCCGCCATGTCCAACGACTTTGAACCCATCGACAGCAAGCGCGCGAACGAGCTTCTCGCGGACATCCTCGCGACCCCGTTCGATGAGGACGACGATCAGCTCCAGTTCGTGCTCCACCGGGGCAACCTCTCGATGCCGGGCGACTTCCAGCTCGACAGCAACGAAGTCGTCATCGTGAACGGGGACATGGCGGTCGCGGGCTGCCTGGCGGACTCGTTCGAGAACGAGGACGACTTCTCGAAGCTCTACGTGCTGGGAAACCTGCGCGCGCGGGACATGGTCTGCGGCTCGGAGGTGCACGTGACGGGGAACCTGGACGTGGCGCACGTGCTGTACGCCAACTCGTTCGACGCGGACACCCTGCACGTGGGCGGGACACTGAGCGCGAAGATCCTCATCGAGGAGGGCCACCAGGTGGAGTTCGGCACACTCGCGGTGGAAACCCTCATCACGGACGATGAGACCTGGCGCGAGGTCAAGAAGGATGCCCAGGTGGGCGACTACGGCAAGACGCTCAAGCCGCACCTCGTGGGCAAGGGCGGTCGCTTCATCCTGAGCGAGGCCCTGCACAAGGACCTCCAGGAAGGACTCTCCATCCTGCGCTGAAGCAGGAGTCAGATCACGGGCCGTGCTCCACGGCGCGGCCCGCGTCCTTGCGATTCTTCGCGGGGCGGTCCCAGGCCTGGAGCGACTGCACCAGCCCGCAGGCTTCCAGAGCGCGCAGGCTCAGCCAACCGAGGTCCACCTCCTCCGCCCGCATCCCCATCCGCGCCGAATTGGCGAACGCGTGGTGGTTGTTGTGGAAGCCTTCGCCAAACGACAGGACCCCCAGAAGCCAGACATTCGTCCCGCTCTCCGTGACGCCCGGGATGACATGCCGCTTCTCACCCCAGACGTGCGCGGCGTAGCCCACGAACCAGTGCCCCAGGATGCCGCCCGCGGTCCGAGCACAGACAAAGACAGCCACCGCGCCCGCCCCGCCCACCGCGAAGGTCACCGCCGCCAGCGCGAGCACGTGCAGGGGCCACGTCCACTCCAGGAAGCGCAGCCACCGGTCCTCCATGACGCCCGGAGGCAGCCGCGCGAGGGCGCGGTCATCCGCCGCGTCGAAGCGCAGGTGCAGGTTCCACACGAAGTCGCGAAACACCGAATGCCGGTAGGCGAAGTACGGCGGACAGTCCTCCTGGTTCTGCCAGTAGTCGCGCACCGCGTGCAGCCGAGCCCACGACAGCGGTCCGCCCAGCCCGCTCAGGACAAAGAGGTAGAGCAGCGCCCCGCGAACCAGCGGGCTGGCCTCGAAGGTCCGGTGGATGACGCCGCGGTGCAACCCCACCGAGTGGCCCAGGCACAGCGTCAGGAAGGCCATCACCAGGGACGCGGTGAGCGTCGCGGGCGTCACGGCGGGGATTCCGAAGACGAGGCCGGGAACCAGCATGGCCCAGAGCCAGAGGCTCTTGAACGCGTCGAACCGGACCCGACCCACCGACGGGGGCACCAGGGGGCGCCCCGACACGGCTGCTGCTGCTGCTTCGGTCAACATGGGGATGCTGCCTTTCGTCGTCCCGAAGGACGCACTTCGGCGCTCCATGACCACGCTGACTTGTTAACCGCCCGCTCCCCCGCCGCCCGACGTCCCACCGCGCGCGGATACACCGGCCTCGTGGCACGCATTAGACTTCGTTCCCAGGACGCCATGCCCCTGCCCCTGTACGACTACGTCCCCCAGCTCGCCATCGTCGGCAACGCGCGGCTGCGGGGGCTGGACCTCCGCGCACAGGTGATTGATGACCCCGGAGGCGCGGCCATCCACCGGGGCCCCAACGACTTCCGGGGCTTCGAACTGGAGGGAGGCTTCGAACCTGACTTCTACGCCTGGGTCGACGCGCTGAAGGCCCGGGGGCTCGTCGCGCTCCGGGTGCTCTGGACACCGGACCCGGCGGATTGGGTCCTCGATGATCCTCCGCCTCCCCTGCCCCGGCTGCCGGACTTCGTCCTCGTCTTCAGCGACCGGGAGGTCGGGTACGCGCTCCGCCGTGAGCGCACCGGCCCTGACGCGTCCTCGCCCGTCCCCATGGAAATGGAGTCCTTCGTGCCGGTGGAGGAATCGCGGCGGCTCCCCATTCTCCCGACGGACGTCGCGGAGCGCGAGCTGCTGGAGGCGACCCGGGGCTACGTGCGGTTCCTCGAAGGCAAGGTGCCACGCGACGACACCACCGCCGTCTTCTACGAGGCCATGGGCCGCGACGCGCTGGAGCTCCTCACGGACTCCGAGGCCGGCTTCCAGGAGCGGCTCGTGGCGCGGCGTGCACAGGAACTGAATCAACTGCGCAAGGACTACAAGCCCCGGACCGGCTACACGAAGGCGATGCGCCCCCAGGTGCTCGAACAGGCGGCGCGCGTCCAGAAGATGAACGACTTCGTGCGCGTCATGGAGCAGGCGGGGCTGTCCTGGCGGACGCAGCGGCTGGCGCTGGCCGCCCGGAACATCCAGCCCCTCAACATGCGCCACGAGCGCACCTCGGAGGAGATGCTTCCTGACTACGTACGCCACCCCGGCTACGTCGCGGTCGGCTCACGGTGGGTCCGTGCCGCGGCCGACGCGCGCAACGCCGCGCTGAATGCCTCCGGCTGACGCTCAGGCCGTCCGGGCGTTCACCATCGCGATGCCCGCCAGGATGACGCCCATGGACAGCAGCATGGGCAGCGTCAGGTGCTCGTTGAAGAAGAGCAGGCCGGACAGCACGCCCGTCGCGGACACGACGTAGCCGAACTGGCTGAAGTACACCGGGTCCGCGACCTTCTGGAAATGGAAGTACACGCGATAGCCCAGGCTGGTGAAGAAGCACTGGGCCAGGATGACGCTCCACCCCGCCATCCCGGGGCGCTGCAGGCCCCCGTTCATCACCAGGAGCGGCAGCAGCGCCAACGCCCCGCCCAGCAGCATCCCGCCCGCCAGCAGGCTCGCGGGCACGCCCTTGGGCATGCGCAGCTTCCGGTACACGTTGCCCGCCGCGATGCTGATGGGCGTGCAGAGCGCCAGCGCCAGCCACCAGGAGGACCCGGTGCCCGGCGCGCTCCCCCGGCCCAGCACGAGGATGGCCGCGCCCACCAGGCCCACCACGATGCCCGCGAGCCGCAGGGGCCGGTAGCGTTCGATGCCCAGGCCCCAGGCAAAGGCATACGTGAACAGCGGCGGCAGCGTGTACACCAGCGACGTCACGCTGGTGCCCACGAACTGCATCACGATGAACGTGATGCTGTTGGGCACGGCCACGCTCAGCACGCCGGCAATCAGGCTGTAGAGCAGCACCGGCCGCGCCTCCGGGGTGCCCGTCACGCTCCGGCCGCCAGCGAACGCCAGCACCAGCCCGCTGCCGAGCGCCGGCCAGAAGGCGAAGGCCAGCGGAGTCCAGCCCTCCGCTCTCGCCACGCGGGACATGGGCAGCATGCTGCCCAGCAACATGCCGGTGGCGATGAGCAGGAGCAGCGGCGCATCCCCCCACTGCCGCAGCCGGGAGCCGACCAGCGAGGGGGCATTCATCGGGACGGGGTCACTCATCAGAAGGTGGTGCCCAGCGCCAGCGCCGCCGCCCAGAGCCCGTTGTCGGAGAAGGCGAAGCCCAGCGGCGCATCCAGGTTCATCACCAGCCGGGCTTCCACGAAGCCCGCCGAACCGTAGAAGCGCGCGTGGGGGATGAGCGCGAGGAAGGTGGGATCCGCCCCCTCCACCGCCGTGGCCAGGTAGATGGCCTGGAAGGTGGAGCCCAGGAGGACATGGGACGTGACGTCCATGGCCGCGGTGCCGGAGAACTGGAAGACCGCGTCCACCCGCTGCCCGCGCTTCTCGGAGAGCTGCGCGGACATGGGGATGCGCCCGTCCACGCCGAAGCGGAAGCGCCCCGTCTTCAGCGTCGCGTCCACCCACGGCGTCAGGCCGAGCAGGCCCGGGTTCACCAGGCTGAAGCCACTGTTGCCCCGCAGCGTGGCGGCTCTCCGCAGGAGCGCCGAGCCGAAGTCGTCCGGGTCCGTGATGAGGGTGAAGGGCAGCACCAGGTTTCCACCCGTGCGGACCTTCAACGTGCCGTCGTCGCTCAGCACGCCGCCCAGGCCCACGGAGGGATTGCCCGCCTGGAACGCGGTGGGACCGCCGGACCGGGACGGCGCGTAGGCGAAGAGCCACGCGGCGTTGAGGCTCAAGCGGTCGCTCAGCGCGATGGAGCCGGAGATGGCCGGGGCGAACACCGTCGTGGCCTGCCCGTTGAGCGACCCGGAATAGGCATACGTCTCATACAGCAGGGCATTGGGCGGACGCGGCGAAGGCCCCTGGGCGAGGGCCGCCGGGGCGGCGAGGAGGAACGCGGCGGCGCCGAGGGCGCGAAGGAAGGGATTCATGAAGGGGACCGCGGGGTGAAGGAAGAAGGAAAAAGAGGTTCAGAGGCCCACGGGCGCGAGCGCGGCGCCGAACTGGAGCAGCTCCGGCAGCAGGTCCCGGCCCAGCAGCGCTGCCATGCACAGCGTGGCGAACGCCTCGCGCTCCGCGGAGGCCCCCGCGACCACGTGCGCGTCCGGGCACGCCTCACTCGCGGTGGCGGCTAATACCTTCCCGGACTCCGGCGCCGTCTCCGACTCCGACTCGGGGAGGGGGCGCGCCGCATCGAATCGGTCGTGCGACTGGCGCAACTGGTGCGGAACCCCCGGCAGCGCCGCCGTCACCGCGCGGACCACGGGGCCCTGCCCATCGGAGACGACGCCGACGACGGGCACGTCCAGCGACCGCGCCATCTCCTGGAAGCGCGGCACCAGCTCCTCCGCGCGTTGCTCCGGCAGGCACCAGGCCGCCAGCACTTCGGAAGACAGACACTCCCGCGCCACCCACAGCACCTGGTGGCCCACCTCCGGGCGCAAGGCACTCACGGACAGCACCACCCGGCCCAGCTTCTGCGTCACCGCCTTGAGCCGGAGGCAGTCCGAAAGCCGCAGCGCCAGCAGTTCGTCGTACCGGTCCAACAGGTTGGTGACGCTGCGCTCGGAGATGGGCACATCCCGCGCGCGCAGGGCCGCGTGGATGGAGGGGACGCTGCGCTGCTCCTGGTAGCGCAGCGCCCCGATGAGCGCGATGACGTCCAGGCCGAACTCGTGCTCCGGCAGGACCCACAGCCCCTCTTCCTCCGCGCGGATGGCCTTCAGGCGCAGGGAACAGCCCTCGCGGTGACAGACCCGCACCTGCACCTTGAGCGCGACGACGCCGTTGAGCGTCACCACGTTGCGGCGCGCCCTGTAGTCGGCGGGCGTCGGCCCACCACAGGCGGCGCACTGCCGCCGCCGGTTCTCAAGACCGACCTGACGGCTGGCCGGGGGATGCGCGGTGGTGCGAGCCATGACGCCAACTCCCTTGGAGAAGAGGGGTAGACCGCCCGAAGAAACGGCGGCGTTACGGGGTGGTGCTCGCAGCGGACTTCACCGGCTGCTTCGGCTGCTTCTTCACGAGCTCGATTTCGAGCGTGATGGAGACCTGGTCACCCACCGCCACGCCGCCCGTCTCCAGGGCCGTGTTCCACGTCAGGCCGAAGTCCTTGCGGTTGATCTTCGTGGTGGCGCTGCCGCCCCGCTTGAGGTTGCCGTAGGGGTCCTTGGACTCCACGGTGAAGCCCTCGGCCTCCAGCACCACGGGCTTCGTCACGCCGCGGATGGTGAGGTTTCCCGTCAGCTTCAAGCCCTCGCCGGACTTCTCCACCTTGGTGGACTTGAAGGTGAGGGTCGGGAACTTCTTGACGTCGAAGAATTCGTTTCCGCGCAGGTGCTCATCGCGGCTGGTGTCGTTCGTGGTGACGGTCGTCGCGTCGATGACCGCCTCCACCGTCGACTTCGTCAGGTCCTTCTCGTCGATGTTCGCCGTGCCGGTCACCTTGGAGAAGGAGCCCCGCACGTTGGACACCATCATGTGCTTGACGGAGAAGAGCGCGGACGAGTTCGTCGGGTGGATCTCGTACTCGGTGGCGGCGGCGAGCGAGGGAGCGGCGAGGACGGCGGCGAGGGCGAAGGACTTGAGGAACGACGTCATGGTGTTGCTCTCCAATGGGAAACAATCACGGGGCCCTCCCGCCCTTCGCGGGAGGGCCGCCAGGAATCAGGTCGCGTAGATGCGCTTGTGGTCGCGCGTGCCCTGGTAGCGGAAGCCCGTGCCGGCGGCGTCCGCGGCGGGCCGCTCGTCCAGGTGCTCACGCGCGCGCATCACGTCCTCGTACTCGGGGATGGACAGCGCGCGGCGCCGTGACAGCCGCGCCTCCAGGCCCAGGGCCTTCACGCGCGCCTGGGCGCCGTCCTGCACGACGCCGCTGAAGAACTCCGCGCAGGAACCGCTGCCGTAGGAGAACAGGCCCACGCGCTTGCCCGTCAGGTCCTCGGTGGCGGAGGACAGGAGGCTGGCCAGCGCCAGGTACATGGAGCCCGTGTAGATGTTGCCCACCTGCGAGGGCATCACCAGGCTGTTGCCCACCAGCCGGTCGAAGCTCGCGTCGGGCGCGGCGTCCCCATCCAGCGTGCGCAGGTGCCGGTGCGCCTTGCGGGACATCTTCCCGTAGGGCACGTGGTAGACGAGCGCGGCGAAGCGGTCGCTGTAGGCG
>NZ_RAVZ01000144.1 GCF_003611635.1 Corallococcus terminator
GTGCTGGGGGGCGGGCCTGGGGCGGCCATCCTGCTTCAGCGGGCCAACACGGCGACTCCGCCTCCCGGGCCCGGTAAGTGGGGGCCCGCCGAGGAGTCGATGTCCGCGCGGGCCCGTCGCTACCAGGAGCAGATTTCGGGGCACTCGGCGGATGAGGCCTACTGGGTCGGCGGCGTGGGCAGGAACAGTGGTGGCGTGAAGTTCGATGGGTTCTCGGACGGCGTGCTACGGGAAGCCAAGGGGCCGGGCTATGCGAAGTTCTTCGAGGGGCTGGAGCCCAAGCAATGGTTCAAGAATTCGGGAGCCCAGGGGTTGATTGAGCAGGCGAGACGACAGGCCGAGAAGGTTCGTGGCATGGGCATCTCCGTCCGGTGGCATGTCGCTGAGAAATCTGCCGTCGATGCCTTCCGCGAACTCTTCAAGCGCGCTCGTGTTGATGTGGTCGAAATCGTCCACACTCCTGCGCTCTAAGTCGAGGACCTGATGAACGTGACCTATCCCGATACCTTCTTTGCAGGAGCCTACTGGGGACCCCGCAAGGAGTCTCCCGAGGAGTGCGCTCGTCGCACAGCGAGCTTTCTCAACCTTCTGGCTGAGTGTGACCCGTTCCTCTCCCACTGGTACAAGCCTGCGAAGTCGCGCAAAGACGCGCGAAAGCATCCGCTCATGCCGCCGGATGTCGTGACCCTCACCGAATTGTTCCGACGTGGGGCCAACCGTGAGCGAGGGGGGCCGGCCATTGAGCCACTAGGCTTTGGCTTCTGGTTCGACAATGGTGGAGCCGGTCGTGACTGTGCGGACCTGCGCATCTTCTGCGGTGGATACTCGGAAGCGGTGTCCAATTCCTGCTTCTTGTCGCTCCCCAGCCAGGGAGCGAATGCGGAGCGATTGTTCACGGCCCCCGCATTGGCTCGCGTGGTGCGCAGCATGGCTGTTGCCTGGGAACCCGATTGGGTGGCGGCGATGTCCCGCACACATCGGGATGAGGACGACAAGGATGGCAAGGCCGACAAGTGGCTCGGCTGGGTGACCTACCTCTCTCGTCAACAGGGCACCGTGCCCCCGCTTCCTGCCCCCGTGCGCATCGAACCCGTGGAGGACCGGGGAACGCTGATCGTCCTGACCCCCGAGCGCTTCACCGTGGCCAACCCCGAGCACATCGCGCTGGCGCAGCGCGTGCGCGAGCTTCTGGCCGAAGCGGGCCTCCTGAAGCCCGCTTCGCCCTGACGGTCAGGCCTGGCCGCGCCCCTTGTCCGGAGGCGCCACGATTTCACGCCCCAGCTCCAGCAGCGTGGCGCTCTCCGACGGGTCGGGCCGCTTGTCCCGCATCGTGACGAACTCCTCCGCCGCCGTGGGGTGGATGCCCACCGTGGCGTCGAGCTGCTTCTTCGTCACGCCGCACTTCAGCGCCACCGCGAGCCCCTGGATGATCTCCGGTGCGTCCGCGCCCACCATGTGGAAGCCCAGCACGCGCTCGGTGCCGCGCTCCACCACGACCTTCATCATCGTGCGCTCGTCGCGGCCCGTCAGCGTGTGCTTCATGGGCCGGAAGCTGGAGACGTAGACATCCACCCGGCCGTGCCGCTCGATGGCCTCCCGCTCCGTGAGCCCCACCGTGGCCACCGGCGGCTGGCTGAACACCGCGGACGGGACGTTCTCGTGGTCCATCGTCACCGGGTTGTTCCGGTACAGCGTCTCCACCATCGCTCGACCCTCCGCGATGGCCACCGGCGTGAGGTTGATGCGGTCCGTGACATCCCCCACCGCGTAGATGCTCTCCACCGACGAACGTGACTGCGCGTCCACCACCACCGCCCCGCGCGCGTCCAGCTTCACGCCCGCCTCCTCCAACCCCAGCCCCTGCGTGTTGGCCACGCGCCCGGTGGAGTACAGCACCGCGTCCACCTCCAGCGTGTCCCCCATGCGCGTCATCAGGCTGAGCGTGCCGTCCTCGCGCTTCTCGATGTCCTCGACGAAGGTCTCCGGCTTGATGTCCACGCCCTTCTTGCGCATCTCCTCCGTCAACGCCGCGCGCACGTCGTTGTCGAAGCCGCGCAACACCGTGTCGCCGCGAATCAACATCGTCACCTTCACGCCCAGCGCCGTGAAGATGCCCGCGAACTCCACGCCGATGTAGCCGCCACCCACCACCGCCACGCGCCGGGGCAGTTCGGGCAGCTCCAGCGCCTGCTCCGACGTGAGCGCGTGCTCGATGCCCGGCACCTGTGGCAGGAAGGGCCGCCCACCCGTCGCGATGAGGATGCGCTCCGCCGTGTACCGCTTGCCTGCGACCTCCACCGTGTGCGCGTCCACCACCCGGCCCCGGCCCTCCACCAGCGTCACGCCCGAGTCGCGCAACAGCCGCCCGTAGATGCCCGTCAGGCGATCCAACTCCTTCGCCTTCTTCTCCTGGAGCCGCTTCCACTCCAGCGCGGGCCCGTTCACCGTCCAGCCGTAGCCGGCCGCGTCCTCCATGTCGTAGCGGTAGTGCGCCGCGTACACGAGCAGCTTCTTGGGCACACACCCGCGCAGCACGCACGTGCCACCCACTCGGCCCTCCTCGCAGATGGCCACCCGCGCCCCGGACGTCCCCGCGCGCCGGCTGGCCGCCACGCCGCCTGAGCCCGCGCCCACCGTGAACAAATCGAAGTCGTAGCCCGCCATCGCCGTCCTCCCGCATGTTTCAAGGCGTGTTTCAAGAAGGGTGCCCCGCGCTCCCGCAGGGAAGGAACCGGTCGGGCCCTGCCCGCCGGTCCGCCCACCAGGGTCCGAAGCGCCTCCTGCCTCGATTGCCCCCATTGCATTCAATCCCCTCCCGCACGGGAAGGGGGGATATCCTCGCATCCAGGGCGGCCCCCCCGTATGTCCCACTCCTCCTGCCAGACACCCCTCCGCACGGACGTGCCGGACCCTGACGTGCCCCCGGAAGGTGATCCGGAGGTGGTAGGGCGCCGCTACCGCATCCTCGACCTCTTGGGACGGGGCGGCGCGGGCACCGTGTGGCGGGCCCAGGACGGGTTGTCCGGGTTGGTGGCCCTCAAGCGGCTGCACAAGACGGTGGCGGACCTGGCGCGTCGGCCCGGAAAAGGCACCCCTTCCGCCTTCGCCACCCAGGGCATGGCGCTGTCGCTGGCCCATGAGTTCCAGACGCTGGTGTCCCTGCGCCACCCGCACGTCATCCGCGTGCTGGACTACGGCTTCGACAGCGAGGGCCGGCCCTACCTGGCCATGGACCTGCTGGAGGACGCGCGCACGCTGGTGGAGGCCGGCACGGACGCGCCGCTGCCCACGCAGGTGGGGCTCTTGGTGCAGACGCTCCAGGCGCTCGCGTACCTGCACCGGCGCGGCATCATCCACCGCGACCTGAAGCCCGGGAACGTGCTGGTGGTGCGCGGCCAGGTGAAGGTGCTGGACTTCGGCCTCGCGGTGGGCCGCGACCAGGGCCGCCGCGCGCACCCGGCCGGCACCCCGGGCTACCTGGCCCCGGAGCTCTTCGAGGACCAGCCCCCATCGGAGGGCACCGACCTCTTCGGCTTCGGCGCCATGGCGTGCCAGATGTTCTTCGGCCGGCTGCCCCACGCCGGCCAGGTGTTCGCGACGCCGGGCTTCCCGTCCGCGCTCCGGGCCGTGCTGGAGCAGTTGGTGGCCCCGGACGCCCACCGCCGGCCCCGTGACGCGGACGCCGTCATCGCCGCGCTGTGCAACGCCACCGGCCAGCCCGTGCCCGCCGAGTCCGCCGCCACGCGCGAGAGCTTCCTCCAGTCCGCGCGCTTCGTGGGCCGCACGAGCGAGCGCGAGCACCTGACGGACGTGCTCGACCGCGCGCTCACGGGCCAGGGCAGCGCGTGGCTCATCGGTGGGGAGAGCGGCGTGGGCAAGTCGCGCCTCCTGGACGAGGTGCGCTCCCTGGCCCTGGTGCGCGGCGCGGTGGTGCTGCGGGGCCAGGCGGTGGACACCGGCGGCGTGCCGTACCAGGAGTGGCGCGCGGTGCTGCGCTGGCTGCCGATGCTCGCGGAGCTGTCCGACCGGGAAGCGCGCGTCCTGAAGCCGCTGGTGCCGGACATGGACGCACTCCTGGGCCGCGCGGTGCCGGCCGCCCCGGAGCTGGAAGCGGAGATGGCGCAACTGCGCCTGCACCAGACGGTGGAGGACCTCTTCAGCCGGCTGCCCCAGCCCACCGTCGTCATCCTGGAGGACCTGCACCAGGCGCACAGCGAATCCCTCCAACTGCTCACCCAGCTCGCGGCGCGCGCCCCCGGGCTGCCGCTGCTGCTGCTCGCGAGCTTCCGCGACGACGAGTCCCCACTCTTGCCGGAGCGGCTGCCCGGCACCCAGACGCTGCGGCTGCCCCGGCTGGATTCGGAGGAGATCGCGCTCCTGGGCGAGTCCATGCTGGGCGCCGTCGGTCGCCGGCCCGACGTGGTGGGCCTGCTGCGCCGCGAGTCGGAGGGCAACCCCTTCTTCCTCGTGGAGGTGGTGCGCGCGCTGGCGGAGGAGGCGGGCGGCCTGGACCGGCTGGGCGGACGCGTGCTGCCGGAGCGCGTGTGGGCCGGCGGCATGCGCGCGCTGGTGCAGCGCCGGCTGGAGAAGGTGCCCCGGGACGCTCGGACGCTCCTGGACGTGGCGGCGCTGCTCGGCCGCGAGCTGGACCTGTTGGTGCTCCAGTGCGCGGCGCCGGGCGTGGACGTGGAGGCATGGCTCACCGACTGCGCGGCGGCGGCGGTGCTGGACGTGGCGGACGGACGCTGGCGCTTCGCGCACGACAAGCTGCGGGAGCGGCTGCTGGAGGACCTGTCCCCCGCGTTCCGGCCCGCGCTCCACCGGCGCGCGGCGCAGGCGCTGGAGGCGGCCCACCCCACGGGCCACGCCGCGGCGCTGTCGTACCACTGGGGCCAGGCCCAGGACACGGCCCGCGAGGCGCTCCACGCGCGGCGCGCGGGCGAGGAGGCGCTGGCGGTGGGCGCGTGCCGCGAGGCCCTGCCCCTGCTGTCCCGGGCGTTGGCGGGGGCCCCGGACGCGACGTCGCTGGAGCAGGGCCAGGTGGAGGCGCTGCTGGCGGAGGCGCGCTTCCAACTGGGAGACCTGGAGGCGTTCCGCGTGCACGCGGAGGCGGCGCTCGCGCACTTCGGCTGGCCCGTGCCGACGACGCGCGTAGGGTGGATGGTGGGCACGCTGGTGCAGGCGCTGTCGCGGCTGGCGCAGAGCGCGCGGCCGGATGCGTACGTGGATGACTCGGTGCGCAGGCGCGAGGCGCGGCGGGTGGCGGGCCGGCTGCTCATGCGACTCACCGACGCGTTCATCTACGCGCAGGAAGCGCTGCCGGTGCTCTGGAGCGGCCTGCGCATGCTCAACCTGTGCGAGCCCGCGGGGCCCACGCCGGAGCTGGCGCGCGGCTACACGGTGATGGCGGTGGTGGCGGGCACGGTGCCGGTGCACCGCGTGGCGGACGCGTGGGTGAAGCGGGCGCAGGACGTGGCCGAAAGCGTGGGCCGCCCGTCGGACCTGGCCTACGTGCTCAACCGCAACGCGGTGTGCGCCGTGTACCAGGCGCGCTGGCAGGACGTGGAGGCGTGGCTTGTGCGCGCGACGTCCATCGTGGACTCGGTGGGCGACCTGCGGCTGGCGGAGGAGTGCCGCGCGCTACTCAACGTGGCGTTCTGCTACCAGGGCCAGTTCGCGCGCGGGCTGCCGCTGATGGACTGGCTGGAGGCGTCCGCGGTGCGCCGGGGCGCGGTGCAGACGCAGCACTGGGCCATGCACTATCGCGCGTACATCCTGCTGCGGCTGGGAGACCACGCGCGGGCCCGCGCCGCGCTGGAGCCGGCGCTCGCGTGGACGGAAGGACATGGCGGGGCCACCGACCGCATCATCGTGGACGGCACGCTGGCGCTCCTGTGCCTGCGCGAAGGCGACGCGGCGGGTGCGCGCGCGGCGGCGGAGAAGGCGCTGGTGCGGCTGTCGGCCGGCAAGCCGGTGGCGCACTTCGTCTACTTCGGCGCCATCACGGTGGCGGAGGTGCTGCTCACCCTGTGGGCGCGGGAGACGCCGGGCCCGGGGTTGCAGGCGCTTACGCACAGCGCTCGCGCGGCGCTGAAGTCGGTGGAGGACTTCGCCCGGGTGTTCCCCTTCGGAGAGCCCGCGGCGTGGCTGTGGCGCGGCTGCGAGGCGTGGCTCGCGGGCCGGCACGGCAAGGCCTTCCGTGCGTGGCAGCGGTGCATCGTGGAGTCCGAGAAGCGCCAGATGCCCTACGAGGCGGCGCGCGCGCGGTTGGAGTGGGCCCGTCACCTGCCTGGGGACGCCCCGGAGCGCGCGGAGCTGCTGCGACGGGCGGTGGAGGACTTCACCCGGCTGGAGGCGCGCGAGGACCTGGCGCGCGCGGTGGCGGAGCAGGGGCGGCCCCTGCTGGTGGCAGGCATGGCGGAAGGCTTGGCAGGGTGATGACGGCATGATGCGAGTGGAGGATGTGGCGCTCCTGGCGTGTCCGGACTGCCGGGGCCGGCTGGTGTGGCACGGGCAGAACGAGGACGACCGGCTCACCGAGGGACGCCTGCGCTGCGGCGGCTGCGGCGAGACGTGGGAGGTGGAGGAGGGGATGGCCCGGCTGTACCGCGAGGACCGCGTGCGCGGCACCGACCGGCTGATGCGCCACATCTACGATGGGCTGCCCGCGCTGCATGATCCGTTGACGGCCGTGCTGACGCCGCTGTTCCAGTCCGTCTCCGAGTCGCGGATGCGCGACGGGTACATGCGGCGGCTGGAGTTGAGCTCGCTCAAGCCTCGTGAAGACGGGCAGCCGGTGCGGGTGCTGGAGGTGGGCGTGGGCGCGGGCGCGAACCTGCCGCGCATCCGGGGCGCGCTGCCGCCGGGACTCGCGGTGGAGGTGTGGGGCCTGGACCTGAGCACCGGCATGCTGGCGCAGTGCGAGAAGCGCCTGGGCAGCAAGCGCCGGGGCCGGGGCCTGGAAGGCACCCGGTTGCTCCTGGCGGACGCGCACGCGCTGCCCTTCCGCGACGCGACGTTCGACCGCGTCTTCCACGTGGGCGGCATTGGTGGCTACCGCCAGCCCGCGGTCGCGTTGCTGGAGATGTCGCGCGTGGCCCGCCCCGGCACGCCGCTGGTGGTGGTGGACGAGCAACTGGACTCGAGCCTCCAGCCGTCGCTGTTCCAGCGCGCGGCCTTCCGCGCCCTCACGTTCTACACGCGCGACGCGAAGAGTCCGCGCGCGCTGCTGCCGCTCAACGCCGAAGGCGTCATCGAGGAACAGGTGTCACCCTTCTACTACTGCCTCACGTTCCGCGTTCCGTCGCTGGAGCCGGCCGTCACGGGTTGAGCACCAGGTCCAGCAGCCGCAGCGTCATGCCGCCGGTGAAGTCGATGGTGGCGCCGTTGAACCAGCCCGCTTCGTCGCCGGTGAGCACGCAGACGAAGCGCGCCACCTCCTCCACCGTGCACATGCGCCCCGCGGGGTTCATGGCCGCGTGGCGCTGCTCCAGCAGGGCCAGGGCCTCCGGCGAATAGACGTGGTGCAGCGCGGGCGTCATCACCGTGCCGAACTTGAGCAGGTTCACGCGGTGGCCCTTCGGGCCCAGCTCCACCGCCAGATAGCGGATGTACATCTCCAGCGCGGCCTTGGCGGCGCTGATGAGGCCGGTGTTGCCCAACTGCGTTTCATCCAGCGGGTTCTGGAGGCCCAGCAGCCGCGCGTCGGGGGCCAGCAGGTCGCGCTTCACCAGCGCCTGTGTCCAGTACACGAACGAGTGCGCCATGCAGTCGAAGGTGCGCTGCACGCGGCGCGGGTGCAGCCGGTCCGGCCCGTCCGACAGGAAGTGCCCCAGGGCCGCGCCCGCGATGGCGTGGACGAACAGCTTCACGCTGCGGGGGCCCGCGCGCGCGAGCAGCTCATCCGCGCCGGCCTCGGCGGACTCGGGCGTGGAGGCGTCCGCCTGTCGCAGCAAGAGGTCCCGGCCCGTCGCGCGCACGCGGGCCTCCATCTGGAGCGCGGCCTCCGGGTAGCGGCCCCGGTGCACGCCGAAGATGTCCAGGCCCGGCTTGCGCGCGACGGCCTCCGCGATGGCCGCGCCCGTCCCCGATGAAACGCCGAGGATCAACGCCCAGCGTGGGTCGGGAGCGCCCCGTGGGAGGGTGCCGTTCGGAGGAGGTTCTTCAGGATGTCGTGGCACTTGCATGGTGCCGCAATCATAGGAAGCCGCTGTGGGGAGGGCTCGGGTGACGGTGGGGGTTCTCGACCGGGCCTTCGCACGGGTGGAAGGATGGCTTCATGCCCTCATCCCGATTCCTCTTCGTGTGGCTGGTGGTGCCGGCCTTCGCCGTGCTCGTGGCCTGTGCCCATGCCTCCTCCGAGGAGGCGACCGCGGAGGACACGCGCTCCACGCTGTACCTGCGCACCTGCGGGGGGACCCGGGTGGAGGCGTGCTTCAACAGCGCCGAGCGTCACCTGAAGGGCGACGGCGTCGCGAAGGACGAGGCGCGGGCAGCGACGCTGTACGAGCTGGGCTGCGACGGTGGGGACACGCGGAGCTGCGCGGCGCTGGGCGTGTTGAAGGAGGAGGGGCGGGGCGTCGCGAAGGACGCGGCGGCGGCGGCGAAGCTGTACGCGCAGGCCTGTGAGCGCGACATCGGCGAGGGCTGTGGAAGACTGGCGCTGCTGTACAGCGAGGGACGCGGGGTGCCTGCGAGCGAGCCCGAAGCGGTGCGCTTCTTCCAGCAGGGGTGCGCCCACGATGACGGCCTGTCGTGCAACAACCTGGGTGCGTTGATGCTGATGGGAGGCTTCGGCCTTCCCCAGGACGTGGCCGGAGGCATGGGGCGGCTGGTGCAGGCCTGCAACCGTCAGGTGGCGACCGCGTGCGAGACGGTGGCGGAGGAGTTCGACTCGGGCACGCGCACGCGCAAGGACCCGAGGCTCGCCGCGAGCTACTTCCGTCAGGCGTGTGGCATGGGCCTGAAGCGCGCGTGCGAGCGGAGCGCATCGGCCGTGGCCGCGACGCCGCAGCCGGCCGTCACGCCCGAGGAGGGCGCGAAGCTGGAGAAGATCCGCGCGATGTGTGACGCCGCCGGCACGGGCGTGGGCAAGGGGATGGCGTGCTACCTGATGGGCATCGCCTACGAGAAGGGCGCCTCCGTGAAGGAGAACCCGGGCCGCGCGACGGTGTTCTACAAGCACGCGTGCGACCAGGAGGTGCAGGAGGGCTGCGCGGCGATGCGGCGCATGCTGGGGCTCACGCCCGAGGGCGAGGCGCAACCGGAGCCGAAGCAGTCGGTGCTGGAGTCGCTGCGGTTGGACCTGCCTTCCACGCCGCGCGCGGAGCCGAAGCAGGCGGTGCTGGAGTCGCTGCGGCTCCAGGGCGCAGCGCCGGGGCCGGACGCTGCCTCGCTGGATCCGCTGGTGCGGCTGGACGCCGCGTGCAGGGTCGGGCGGTCCGATGCCTGCACGCGCCGGGGCTGGCTCTTGAAGAATGGCGAGTCAGGGGCGGTCTCCAACGCGATGCAGGCCCTGGTGGATTTCAAGAAGGGCTGTGATGGAGGGGATGCTTCCGGGTGCATGGCCATGGGGAACGCGTACCTGTTCGGTGCGCCGGGCGTGCCGCAGGACAAGACGCTGGGGATGTCGTTCCTGGAGCAGACCTGCTCGTGGGCCAGTGGCGGCGAGGCGTGCCGCGCCCTGGCGGATCATCTCGTGCTCTCCGATGCCGGACCCGAGAATCAGCCCCGGGTGATGCGGGCCCTGGAGCGGGGATGCTTCGTCCATGAGAGTTCCCGGTCCTGTTCCAAGCTCCTCTCGGAGTCCTCGCGGTCGCGGGTGGCCGCGGAAAGGGAGCCGGCGAACCTGGAGCGCATCAAGCGGCAGGCGTGCAAGACGCGGCTGATGCCGGCATGCAAGGAGTTGAACCTGCTCGGTCCGCCGGAAGACGCGTTCGTGCGCACGCAGCGCATCGCGTGCCAGTCCGGCGGCAATCCTGATGCCTGCGCCGATGCGGCCACCGCCTACGAGAAGGGGGCCCTGGTGGTCCGCGATGTTACCCGGGCGCTCCGGTGGGGTGAACAGGCCTGCACGGGAGGCAGCGGTGAGGGCTGCCTGCTCCTGGCGCGAATGCATGGCGACAAGGGGCTGGGACCCCATGACCCGGCGCGCTCGGCGGACTTCGCCTCACGGGCCTGTGAGCGCGGAAGCTGGCTGGGCTGTCTTCTGACGGAGAGGAACCTGCGCTACGGGCTGGGGACCGCCCAGAACGGGCCTCGGGCTGATGCGGCCCGTCGCAGGTCCTGCGAGCTCAAGCCCGACGACGAGCGTCCCGCGTCCTGTCAGTGAGTGACGTGGTCGGGGGCCCCGGCGCGTGACGGGAAAAAGGCCCACGAGCGCAGCGCCGTTCCTGGTGTCACGTTCAGCCGGCAGCGCGTACAGCCTGCATTATCGCGGTGAGGACAGGAGCGAAACCCGCGTCTGCGCCACGAGCGCCGCGTTGTCCGGGGCAGTGCTTCCGTCCGGCAGCACGAGCGTGTCCTCCAGCCCGATGCGCGCATCGAAGCCATGGCGCCGTGCCCATTCGAGCACGGCCCACGCGCCGCCCTCGTCACCGTGGACGAGCAGGGGACGCTCAAGGCCCGTGGCGCGCAGCGCGTCCACCAGCGTCCGGGCCTGCTCACACGCGGCTTCCGGATCCGGTGACTGCGTCTCCACGAGCACGCGCAAGCACTCGGAAGCACGCGGCCAGGACACGAGGCGCGGGACATCCTCCGGGAACCACACGCCCGCTTCGACGCCGATGCCCGCGTCGAGCAGCGTGTCCGCGATGGACACCCAGCCGGGCTCGGAGAGGTTGACGGAGGCGAAGTCGGGTCGGGCGTCGGAGGACAGCGCGGCCCATGCCGCGATGCGCGCGCGGCGTGCCTCCGCGTCCGGAAGCATCCACGCGCCGGTGCTGACGCCCACGGGCACCCCCGGACAGGCGTGACGCAGGGCCACCACCGCCGCGCCGATGTCGGCCGCGTCCAGGGACTCGGAGCCTCGTGCATCGCGCGGATGCACGTGGAATGCACCCGCGCCCGCGGCGTGACAGGCGGCGGCCTCCCGCGCGAGCGCTTCGGGCGTGACGGGCAGACGCGGATGCGCGGTGGCCGCGCGGGCTCCATTGAGACAGGCCTTGAGCAGCATCGGCGCCCACCCTTCTTCGGACGCACGGGCGCGGCCAGGAAAAAGCGCCGCCCCCGTCCGTGGAAGACACCGGATCGCCTCAGAGCGACGTGAGGAGGAGCTCCTCCTGCTCCCCGACCTTGAGGCCGAGCAGCGGCTGGAGCTCCTCGCGGAAGCCCCAGTGCCGCGCCAGCTCCACGAACCACGCCACGGTGGCCGTGAGCCGGAACGGGTTGGACCCCGAGTCCTCCAGCGGTTCGAACGCCCGCGCGATGAGCGAGCGCTCCGGATCCTCGGGCAGGGGGCTGCGCGCATCGATGGCCTGTTGCAGGTCATGCAGCGCATGCGTCAGCCGCTGCCAGATGACGAAGATGTTCCCGTAGGGCTGGCCGCCCGTGTCGCCGCCGTACTTCGACGCGCCCTCCATCACCCCCATGAAGGTGCCGGCCGTGGGGCCTCCGCCCGAGTGCCGGGACTGCTCCCAGTTCCACGCCACCAGCCCGCCCGCGCCCAGTTGCTTCTTCAAGTGGGCCCCCACGCTGTTGGTGATGAACTCCTTCGACCAGCCCTTGCCCTGTTGCAGCAGGTACGTGTTCCACAGGGGTGCGTAGAGCTTCTGGCGGACTGAAGGGGACTCGCGCGACGCGACGGAGTCCCGGGGCAGCGCGCGCGCCAGCGCCACCGCGAACGCCTGACGTTCCAGCTCCGGGTCGGTGCCCATCTTCCGGAGCAGCTTGCGGAACGTGGCGGCGTCGAGCCTCGCCTCGAACCGCGCGGTGACGCGGGTGCCGCGCGGGACGGACTGGAAGAGCCGGCTCAGCGGTTCGACGGCGGCATCATCGCGGAGCGCTCCCCAGACGCGGGCTTGATCCGCCAGCTCCTGGAGCGACAGGGTGCCCTCCACGCGGGACTGGGCGAAGAAGGCGTAGTCGAACGCATCCGCGCTCGGCCGGGTGGAGAACGCCGGCATCTGCGCGTTGAAGTCGATGCCCTGGAGCACCTTGTTCCCGGCGAGCCAGCCCTCGTGCTGGTAGGAGCGCATGCCCTGGAAGGCATGGCGGCGGGGCCCGTGCGCGTGGTCCCGCGAGGCGTGCTGGGTGACGGCCTTCAGTTGCTTTCGGTCCTCCACCTTGGCGATGAACATGTCGCGCCAGCCCAGCCCGAAGCCCCGGGTGCGCTGCATGCCGGTGGTGCGCATGTGGAAGTAGCGGCGCACCCATGCGTCCTTCGTCTTGCGCTGGATGCTGACCAGGTCCCCGGAGATGAGCGCGGCGTGCACGTCCGACAGCGCGTCCACGGGCACCTCCAGCTCCATCAGCGTCGCGTCCCCGGCGGTGTGGGCGTACTCGTATTCGAAGCCGGCCTGCAGCGCGGTGCTCACGCTGTTCTCGATGAGGCCCTTCAGCTCCGTGTGCACCTTCTTGACGGTGTCCAGCGTGCCGTCCAACTCCTGCTTGAAGCCGAGCGCCCCGAACAGCGAGGTGGCGACCGGCACCAGCACGGTGCCCAGCGTGCCGCTGTCCAGGCCCTCGACAATCTTCGACACGCTCTGGGCCTGGGTGGTGTCGGCCACCGCTTTCAGCAGCGCGGTGAGCAGCGGCGAGGCGACATCCAGCGTCACGCCCACCTTCATGCCGGCGGAGACCGCGGAGGTGACGGCCTTGCGGATGGAGACGTGGAACGCACTGCCGCCTTCCATGCGGGAGAAGACGAGCCGCAGCTCGTCCTCCAGCTTCAGCGTCCCGCCGAGGCTCACGCCCACCTCGGCCTTGAGCTGGAGGCCGACCTGTCCGCCCACGCGCCGCGCGAGCGAGGCCACCACCGTGGACGTCACCGCGGGCCAGGAGAGGGAGAGCCCGGCCTTCAGTTGGATGCGCGTCTGGAACGACAGCGCGTCACCCACCGCCAGGGCATGCACGTCCTCCAGCAGGAAGGGCAGTCGCAGGGTCTTCACGTCGTTGCGGAGCGCATCGCCCAGCGTCCGGCTGGGGGCATGCCGGCGGTAGTCCGCCACCAGCACGTTGACGACGCCGCTGCCGCTCACGGCGACGAAGGGGAAGCTGCCTTCGCCGCTGGCCTGGGCGTTGAGCTCGGCCGCGTACTTCAACCAGCACGCGGCGCCGTCGGGCGTGAAGAGCGGTTCGGGTTCGGTGCCGTCGGTGTTCCCCGTGGGCCTGCCGATGATGCCGTGGGCGTCCGAATCTTCCTGTCCGTTGAAGAGCTCGACGGGCACCCGGAGCGCGGCCTCCAGGGACACGGTCCCCCCCGAGAGCGGGATGGCTCGTGCCACGCCTGCCTCCGCGCTGCACACCGCCTGCCCGTGCGCGGCATCACCCAGCGCGAGGTCCAGCGTGGTCGCGGCGGGTACGTTGATGCTCCAGCTCATGTCATTCCCCCCAGGGTCGACAGCCGGACCAGCGTCGCACGCGAATGTGCGCGGGACCGTCTGCCTCCGGGGAGGTGGGTGTGTTGGCTCGGCGTCACCCGGAGGGTGGGCCTGTCTCTACTGCGCCCGCGGCGCGCGGGCCGCGTCCAGCAGTCCCTGCACCGCGCCCGTCACGTCGCGGTGCACCGTGAGCAGGGCGTCCCGGTCCGCGGCGTCGAAGCCGGCCTCCAGGTGGCGCGTGAGGGGTTCGCCCACCCACTGCGTCATCTTCACGGGGAACGGCAGGGACAGCGGCCACAGGCCGGTGGCGCCCACGCCCAGCCACAATGGCAGCCGTCCGGGCAGGTGCATGCGCTTGCCCCAGGCATAGCCGTCGTTCAGGCCCACGTACGCGTCGTCCATGCCGTGGCCCGCGATGGGCACGATGGGCAACCCGTAGCGCACGGCCAGCCGCAGGTAGCCCAGCCGTTCGCCCCAGTCCACGCGGTAGCGGTGCCGGAAGTCGCGGCAGCCCTCGCGCGTGCCGCCCGGCTGCACCAGCACGTGTTCGCCCTTCGCCACCGCTTCGGCCAGGCGCGGTCCATCCCCGGTGACGAAGCCCAGGCCGTCCGCCACCTGCCGCATGCCGGGGAGGCTGTCGAACGCGCCGTGCGCGATGCCGTGCGGCAGGTAGCCCAGGCGGTCATGCACCGTCACCGTCAGCATGCACAGGTCCACCGCCAGGGGCCGCCCGTGGTAGCCCACCAGCAGCTTCGCGCCCGGCCGCAAGAGCGGCTCCAGGTTCACCACCTCGTAGCGGTGGTAGCGCTGGAGCAGGCGGAACGTCGTCAGCCACGCGGCCCTCGCCGCGCTCCCTGTCGCCGTCAACCGCCCACCCGGTACAGCACCGCGCCGTGCGCCACGCCCGCGCCCACGCCCACCAGCAACACCCGGTCCCCCGGCTTCACCGGCCGTGTGCGCCACAGCCGGTCCAAGCCCGTTCCCAGCGACGCGGACCCCACGCTGCCCACCGTGTCCACCACCGTCACGCTCTTCTCCAGGGGGACCTCCAGGGCCTGGAGGATGGCCGCGAACATGCTCCCGTTCGGCTGGTGCGTGAGCACCCACTCCACGTCCGCCATCGTCAGCCCCGCGCGCTGGAGCACCGCCGTCGCAGCGCGCGTCAGCGCTCCCAGCGCCACGCGCGTCATGTCCTTCGCGGGCGTGAGGAAGCGCATGCCTTCGCGCTCGCCCGTCAGGTGCGGGTTGTTCAGGACGACGTCCGGCGGCAGCGTGCCGTCGTTGCCGAACGCCACGCCCAGCACGCCCTCCCCGGGCCGCGCTTCGCCCAGCACCACCGCCGCCGCCGCGTCGCCCAGCACCAGATAGGGCCTCGGGTCCTCCGGCCGCGTCGTGCGCGACAGCAACTCCACCGACACCACGCCCACCGGCCCCAGCCCCGTGGCCACCGAGCGCGCCGCCAGGTCGAACGCGCTCAGAAACCCCATGCACGCGTTGCCCACGTCCATCGCGTCGCACGTGCCCGACAGGCCCAGCGCCGCCGCCACCCGGCTGCCATTGGCCGGCGTGGTGACATCCCCGCCCATGGAGGACACGAAGAGGATGCGCCGGAGCGCCGTTGCTTCCAGGCCCGCCGCGTCCAGCGCGCCCCGCAGGGCCTGGGCCCCCAGGTCCGCCGCGCGCGTGCCGGCAGGGGCGAAGTGCCGCGTGCGGATGCCCGTCTTCTTCTCCACCTCCGCCGGGTCGCGCCCCACGCGCGCGCACACCTCCGCGGTCGTCACGGCGGGGCCGGGCAGCACGCTGGACGTGCCGAGGATGCGAACGGGAATCACGCGGCCCTCCTTCCGCCAGACGCGTTCCGGCGCATGCGCAGGGTCTCCCACGCCTGCTTGAACTCCAGCAGCTTCTGCTCCAGTGCCATGTCGCGCGCGGCTTCGTCCAGCACGTCGTCCACGTGCGTGAAGCGCATGGAGCCGAGCAGCGGATGGTCGCGCGTGCCCACGTCGTAGCGCAGGTCCCCTCGCGACGACTCCAGGTCGCCATTGCGATGCAACAGCAACACGCCACTGGTCAGCAGGTCCATGGCCCGCGCCACCGGGTTGAGCGCGGAGAGGAACAGCCCCACCGGTCCGGGCAGCAGCGGTCGCGCGGCCTGGTGGTGGCTCGTCGGGAAGATGTTGCTGGAGAAGACCAGGTCCGCGCCCGCGTTCAAGAGCACGTCCACCGGCACCATGCTGGTGAAGGCCCCGTCCACGTATCTCGCGGGCGGCTGGAGCGTGGGCGCCCACACCCCCGGCGCCGAACCACTGGCGCGCACCGCCCGCGCGAGGGGCCCCTTCTCCAGCACCACGCAGCGGCCCGTGGTCAGGTCGGTCGTCACCGGCAGGAAGCCCGTGGGCAGCTCCTCCAGCGCCAGGCTTCCCAGGTCGCCCCGCACCAGCCACTCCATGGCCTGCGTGGTGACCACCGACGACAGCGCGGCGGCGGTCAGGTGCCCGCTCCTGGCGCGGTGGCGCAGCCTGCGCAATCCATCCAGGCCCTCGCGTCCGTCGCGCGCGGTGCCGCAGAAGTACGCGCCCACCAGCGAGCCCATGCTGGAGCTGCTCAGGAAGTCCACCGGCACCTCCAGCGCCGTCAGCCGCCGCAGGATGTGCGCGTGGTAGAAGCCCCACACGCCCCCGCCGCTGAGCGCCAGTCCCACGCGCCGGCCGGTGATGGCGCGCGCCCAGCGTGACAGCGCATCCCGCGTGCCCGCGTCCAGTCCCAGCGCGGTCAGCGGGCGCGTGTCCCCGGGCCGCACCACCAACCGCAACCGCTCCCAGTCCAGCCGCAGCCGGCAGAGGGGGGGCGGCGCGTCCTCGTCCCAGCCGTCCTCGTCCGGGAGGGGCCGGCCCCGCAGCGTCGGGCTCGCACGCGGACGCCACGGCGACAGGAGCACCGTGGGCAGCACCGACGCTCCGGCCATGCCCACGGCCGCGTCGCCAGAAGGGATGAGCCGCACCTCGCGCGCCGTCACGCCCTCCGGCGCCGCGAGCCCGTCCAGGAGCACGCAGTCGAAGTCCGCTTCCTGGGCCAGCGCGGCCGCGAGCAGCGGCGCCGAGTGCCCCACGGTGCGGCGGAACACCCCGTCCGGACCGCGCACCGCGCCCTCCGTCCGCTTCTTGCCCGCGCGCAGCAGCAGCACGCGGTCCCCGAAGTCGTGGACCATCACCTTCGCCACCAGCTCCACCAGCAGCGACAACACGGCGGGTGGCAGCTCCAGGCCCTGCGTCTGGAAGGTGACCACGTCCGCGCGCGGCCCCGGGCCTGGAATGCCATGGCGGGGCGCGCCCGCGGCGACCTCCAGTTCCGCGCGAGGAATGAACAGCGCCTGCGACGCGGACACCGACGTCGCCGTGACGGGCCAGATGCCTCGCGCGAGCGCCTCCACTCCCAGTGACATGCCCGAGCGAAGGTGCAGGAGCACCACCCCTCCCGCCGTCACCTTCCACTCGCCCGAGCGGAGCAGGTAGACGCCGTCCACCTCCTGGCCCTCCTGGCACATGCCTTCGCCTGGAACGGGATCCACCGGTCGGGCCCTTCCCAGCAGGCGTAGGAGGACGGACGTGCGGGTGTGGCGCAGCATGGGCGCCTGTCTCAACGTGTACAGCCACCGACGCCGCTCTTCGACCGTGAGGGGAGAAGCCATGCGTCGTCCAATGATAACCAGACGCTTCGGTGCCGGATAGCGCACCGGAGCGCCTGCCCGCTGTGCGGGTCGGTGTCAGCGATGTTCTACGCGGGCTGGGGCGGGAGTGGATCCCTCTCAGGAGGGATGGACGGCGGCGGTGAAGCCGGCGGGTCCCCCGTGGAGTTGCCGGGCTTGCGGTGTTTCAGGACCTTGGTGCGCGCGCCCTCCACCAGTGCGTAGAGCACGGGGATGAAGATGAGGTTCACGAAGGTGGAGAAGAGCATGCCGCCGAAGACGGTGGTGCCCAGCGACTTGCGCGCGGCCGAGCCCGCGCCGCTGGCCAGCATCAGCGGCACCACGCCGAAGAGGAAGGCGAAGGACGTCATCAGGATGGGCCGCAGGCGCGTCTCCGCCGCGTTGATGGCGGACTCCACCACGCCCTGTCCCTGGGCACGCAGTTGTTCGCCGAACTCCACGATGAGGATGGCGTTCTTGGACGCGAGGCCCACGAGCATCACCAGCCCCACCTGGCAGAACACGTCGTTCACCAGGCCGCGCGCGGTCTGGAGCAGCAATGCGCCCAGCATCGCCACGGGCACCGCGAGCATGACGACGAAGGGCAGGGCGAAGCTCTCGTACTGGGCGGACAGCACCAGGAAGACGAAGATGATGCCCAGCGCGAAGATGACGAGCACGGTGTTGCCCGCGCTCTTCTGTTCCAGCGACAGGCCCGTCCACTCGTAGGTGAAGCCCGCGGGCAGCACCTGTTTGGCCACGTCCTCCATGGCCTGCAGTGCCTGCCCGGTGCTGACGCCGGGGCTGCCCTGGCCGTTGAGGTTCGCGGAGCGGAAGAGGTTGTAGTGGGTGATGTTCTGCGCGGTGGAGACGGGCGTCACCTTCACCAGCGCCTCCAGGGGCACCATGCCGCCGGACTCCGAGCGCACGTAGAAGCTGCCGATGTCCTTCGGGTTGTCGCGGAAGGGCGTGGCCGCCTGCACGAACACGCGGTAGACGCGGTTGGCGAAGGTGAAGTCGTTCACGTACTGGCTGCCCAGGTACACCTGGAGCGTGGCGAACACCTCGCTCAGGGACACGCCCTGCGCCTTGGCCTTCTCCCGGTCCACCTCGATGTTGAGCTGGGGAGAGCCCGCCGAGTACGACGAGAACACGCCCCGCAGGCGCGGCTCCTGCGCCGCCTTGCCCACCAGCGCCTGGGTGGCCTGCGACAGCTCCTCCAGCGAGTGGCCTCCCTCCTGGTCCTCCAGCACGAACTCGAAGCCGCCCACGCTGCCGACGCCGCGGATGGCGGGCGGTTGCAGGGGCAGCACCCGCGCGCCGGGCACCCGTCCCAGGGGACCGCGCAGCCGCTCCACGAGTCCGGCCACGCTCTCCTCCGGCTTCGTGCGCTCCTCCCAGGGCTTCAGGTTGATGAAGAGCGCGCCGTAGTTGGCGCCCGTACCCAGGAGCGAGAAGCCGCCCACGGTGAAGATGTCGATGACCTCGGGCTGCTCGCGCAGGATGCCCTCCACCTGGAGGAGCACCTGGCGCGTGTACTCCAGCGAAGTGCCCTCCGGGCCCTGCACCGCGACGATGAGGTAGCCCTGGTCCTCGTCCGGGATGAAGCCGCTGGGCACGGCCCGGTAGAGCAGCCCGGTGGCGACGAGGAACACGGCGAACGCGGCGACGACGAGCCACCGCGCCTTGCCCAGCATGAAGCCCAGCAGCTTCCCGTAGCCCCGGCGCAGCGCGTCCAGTCCTTCGTCGAACTTGCGCGCCGGCAGGAACTTCTTGCCCTCGTTGGCGCGCAGGAGCCGCGCGCACAGGGCGGGGGACAGCGTGAGGGCGACCAGCGCGGACAGGCTGATGGAGAACGCGATGGTGAGCGCGAACTGGCGGTAGATGGAGCCCGTGGTGCCGGGGAAGAAGGACACCGGGATGAACACCGCGGAGAGAACCAGCGCGGTGGCGACCACGACGCCAGACACCTGCTGCATGCCCCGGGATGTGGCCTCGCGCGCATCCACCTTGTCGTGCTCCATCACGCGCTCGACGTTCTCGATGACGACGATGGCGTCATCCACCACGAGGCCGGTGGCCAGCGTCAGGCCGAAGAGCGTCAGCGTGTTGAGCGAGAAGCCAAACGCGTTGACGAACATGAAGGTGCCGACCAGCGACACCGGCAGCGTCGTCACCGCGACGAGCACGCTTCGCCAGCCGTGCAGGAAGATGAAGATGACGATGATGACCAGGAGGATGGCCTCGCCCAGCGACTCGAGCACCTCCCGGATGGACGCGCTCACCGCGAGCGTCGTGTCGAAGGCCACCTTGTAGGTGAGGCCGGGCGGGAAGTTGACGGACAGCCGCTTGAGCTCCGCCTCCACGCCTTCGCGCACCTGCAAGGCATTGGAGCCGGGAAGCTGGGTGATGCCCAGACCCACGGCCTCCTGGCCGTCGAAGCGCAACAACTGCGCGTAGTTCTCCGCGCCAAGCTGCGCGCGGCCCACGTCGCGGATGCGCACCAGGGCGCCGTCCGCCCCGCGCTGCACGACGATGGCCTCGAACTCCTTGGCTGAAGACAACTGTCCGTTCACCTGGAGCGACAGTTGGTACGCCTGGTCCTTGGAGGAGGGCGCCTGGCCCACCTTGCCCGCGCCCACCTGGACGTTCTGCTCCTCGAGCGCGTTGATGACGTCCTGCGCGGTGAGGTTCCGGCGGGCCAGCTCCGTGGGGTCCAGCCACAGGCGCATGGCGAAGCGGCGCTCGCCGAAGATGCGCACGTCGCCCACGCCCTTCACGCGCAACAGCGCGTCGCGGATGAAGACGTCCGCGTAGTTGCTGATGAACTCCGTGTCGTAGCGCTTCTGCTTGTCGTAGACGCCGAAGGACACGAGCAACTGGGTCTGCGCCTTGCGCACGGTGACGCCCAGGGCGTTGACCTGGGCGGGAAGCTGCGGCGTGGCGGTGGCCACGCGGTTCTGCGCGTCCACCGCCGCCAGGTCCGGGTCCCGCGACGGATCGAAGGTGGCGATGATGGTGCTCTGGCCGTCGTTGGTGCTGGTGGAGGACAGGTAGCGCATGCCCTCCATGCCGTTGAGCTGGCGCTCCAGCACGGTGGTGACGGAGCTCTCCACCGTCTCCGCGGACGCGCCCGTGTACGTGGCCGTGATTTGAACCTGGGGCAGCGCCAGCTCCGGGTATTGCTCGATGGGGAGGCCCGGGATGGAGATGGCGCCCACGAGCGTGATGAGGATGGACAGCACGCTCGCGAAGACGGGGCGCTTGATGAAGAAGTCGGAGAAGTTCATGGCATCCCCCTACTGGCCCGCGTCCGCGCCGCCGCCGGTGCCCTGTTGGGGGGGCGCCTGGGGCATGGCTTCGTCCCGGCCTTCGGGCACGGGTTGGGGTTGGATGGCCATGCCGTCGCGCAATTGCTGCACGCCGCTCACGACCACCTGCGTGCCCGCGTCCAGCCCCTTCAGCACCTCGTAGTCATTGCCCTGCACCAGTCCCAGGGTCACCGGCTGGCGCTTCACCACGGTGCCCGCGTCGCCTTCTCCCACCACCATGGCGAAGGCCTGGCTGCCCTGCCGGGTCACCGCGGTGGTGGGCATCTTCAACGCCTCGCGCACGTCATAGACGAGCTGCGCGCGCACCAACTGCCCGGCCTTGAGGGCGCCGTTGTTCTGGAAGGCGGCCTTCACCTCCACCAACTGGGTGATGGGGTTGGGCGTGGTGGCGACGAAGAACGCGGGCGCGCGAACGATGGGCTTTCCGTCCGCGTCCAGCACCTCCAGCGGCGTCTCGCCCGTCTTGACGCGGGCGGCCTGGGCCACCGGCACCTGCACGGACAACTCCAGCAGCGCGTTCTGGTCCACGATGGTGAGGCCCGTCTGGGGTGTCACGTAGTCGCCCAGCTTCACGGGGATGTCGCCCACGATGCCGTCGAACGGGGCGCTCACCTTGAAGAAACCCAGTTGCACCTGCTGGTTTTGAATTTGCGCCTCCACCGCCTGGGCCTGGGCCACGGCCTGATCCGCCTGGGCCACGGCCTGGTCGTAGTCCTGGCGGCTGACGAGGCCTTCCTTGAGCAGCCGCGCGCTGCGCTCGCGTGTCTTGCGAGCGAACTCGCGGCTGGCGACCGCGGAGGCCTTCTGGGCCTGGGTGGCGCGCAGGCTCGCCTGTTCCCGACGGGGGTCCACGACGAGCAGCACCTGGCCCTGCTTCACCGGGGTGCCGGGACGCACGGGGATGGACTGCACGTAGCCGTCGACCTGCGGGAAGAGGGTGATGCTGCGCCGGGAGATGAGCGTGCCCACGTACTCGCTGGTGTCGCGCACCTCTCCGGGCGCCACCTGGAGCACCTGCACGGGGATGGGCTTGCCACCGCCGGGCGTCTGCGGGCCGCCCTTGGGACCGTCTCCCTCTTTTCCGCCGCTGCAGCCGCCCGCCAGCGCGAGCACGAGTCCCCACGCACCCCAACCACCCCTCACCACTCGCATGCTGCCTCCGACAAGAATGCGTCCACCTGCGCCTGACGCAGTTGGAAGTCGCGAATCACGAGTGCCAGCTCCGCCTGCCGCAGGGCCCCGGCCGCGTCCACCAGCTCGAGGCTCGTTCCGGTGCCCACCTCGAAGCCGCGGCGGGAGAGCCGGTCATTTTCCGCCGCGAGCATCCGTTCGCGGTCCGCCAGTTCGCGCGTCTCCAGGCTCACCTGCACGGCGCGCTTCGCCTGGGTGACCTCCACGACGACGTTGCGCTCGCGAGCGACGGCGTCCGCGCGGGCCTGTTCCAACTGGCCCCGCGTCTGGCGCAGCCGGCCCTCGCGCGCGCCGCCGTCCCAGAAGGGCAGCACGAGGCTGGCGCCGATGTTCCAGATGGGCACCTCCGCGAAGCCCGGGTTGACGGTGAGCGCGGTGGTGTTGCTGGTGAGGTCCAGCGTGGGCGCGTACTGGCGCTTCACCTCGCCAATCGCGCGTTCGGCCACCACCAGCCGCGAGCGCGCCGCGGCGATGTCCGCGCGGCGCTCCAGCGACTCCAGGGGATGGCAGGTCTGTTTGGCGCCCTGGAGCAGCGTGTTCAGCTCCAGGCCCTTCGCCAGACCCACGGCGGAGGGGGTTCCCAGCGCGAGCCCCAGGGACTCGCGCGCCTGGCGCAGGTCCTCGTCGCCCGTCACCACGTTGCGGCGGGCGGCCTGCGCGTCCTGCTCCACGCGCACGACGTCCAGGCGGGTGCCAGCGCCCAGTTCGAAGCGGCGCTGCGCGAGGGCCAGGCGCTCCAGCGCGGTGCGCAGGTTGACGCGGTTGACCTCCGCCAGCCGCTCCGTGGAGGACACGGAGACGAGCGCCTGCGCGAGGCCGCGGGTGAGCTGCCGGCGCGTCTCCGCGAGCGACAGGGCGGCGGTGCGGCGGTTCTCCTTCGCGCTGCCCAGGGCGTAGAGGCTGGCCAGGTCCACCACCGGCACGGACGCGGCGATCGTGCCCACGCCCAGCAGCTCCGTGGGGGTGATGCCTGCTCCAGTGCCCACGCCGCCGCCCAGGCCGCCGCCCGCGCCACCGCCGACGGCGATCAAGCTGGGGTTGAGCACGTTGTACTGGGCGCCCACGGTGCCGGTGACGCTGGGCAGCAGGTTCGCGAGTGCGATGCGCCACGCCCCCGCGGCCACTTCAATCTGTCCCAGGGCGGCCTGGAGGTCGGTGGAGCGCTGGCGCAGCAGCGTGAGCGCTTCGTTCCACGAGGTGAGCTGGAGCGGCGCCGCGGGCGCCGGGGCGAGCAGCGGATCCGACACGTTCGCCTCGAAGGGCGGCGGCACGTCCGGTACGTCGTCCGGATTCGGATCGGTGCGGGGAGGGGTGGGCGCGGGCG
>NZ_RAVZ01000145.1 GCF_003611635.1 Corallococcus terminator
GGCCGGCGTGTCGCACGGCGCTCCGGGGCGCGGAGTTCGGGGCGCAGGACGACCTGGCCTCGGCGCTGGGACGGCTGCCGCCCCTGCGACCCTGTGGCCTGCGGGTGGTGGTGAGCGACTTCCTCTTCGAGACGGACCTGGAGGCGTTGTGCGCCCGGTTGTCGCGGGGCGCGTCGGCGCTGTTCCTGGTGCAGGTGCTGGACGCGGAGGACCTGGACCCCACGGGCGGCGAGGGGGCTCGGCTGGTGGACGCGGAGAGTGGCGTAGCGCTGGAGGAGTTGCTGACGGAGGGCGTGCTGGCCGCGTATGCCCGCCGCTTCGCCGAACACCAGCGCGCGTTGCGGAGTGCCGCGGCGCGAGCGCGGGGAACGCTGCTCACGGTGAGCACGGCGGACGGGCTGCGCGCCCAGGTGGCGGGGCCGCTGCGCCCGCTGTTCGTGGCGGGAGGCGGGGCGTGAGCTTCGGACTTCCGTGGGGCCTGCTGGCGTTGGGCGCGCTGGTGCCGCTGGTGGCTGCGTACTTCCTGCGCCGTCGGCAGAAGCCGGTCGTGGTGAGCGCGTTGTTCCTGTGGCGCACGCCACGTCCTCGCGCGGAGGGCGGACCCCGGTGGGAGCGCTTCACGCGCGAGGCGTCACTGCTGCTGGAGGTGCTCGCGGTGCTGGCCGCCGCGCTGTTCCTGGCGGACGTGCGCTGGGGCGAGATGGCCCGTCGCCGACACCTGGTGCTGGTGGTGGACGGCAGCCTGTCCATGTCCGCGCGGACCTCGGACGGGAAGACGGTGCTGGAGCGCGTGCGCTCGGAAGCGGCGAAGCGCGTGGAGGCGGAAGGCGCCACGCACGTGACGGTGCTGGCGAGCGGCGTGTCACCCCATGTGGTGGCCGGGCCGGAGGTCGAAGCGTCACGCGCCCTGGGCGCGCTGGAATCCTTCGAGTCGCGAGGGCCGGACCACGACGTGGTGCCCACGCTCCTTTGGGCGCAGGAGCTGTCCGGACCCGGCAAGCACGTGCATTTCTTCACCGATGCGCCCCCGTCGGAGGACACGGTCGTCCCCCCCTCGGTGCGCTGGACGGCGCTGGGTCGCTCCCAGGGCAACGTGGCCCTGGTGTCCGCGCAGCGGCGTGATGAGTCCGGCCGGGCCACGGTGACGCTGCGGGTGGCGCGCTTCGGCGCGGGGCCCGCGGAAGTGGAAGCGCGGGTGCGCGCGGCGCCAGGACCGGGTGCGCGTGAGGGCACGGAACGCATCGAACGCATCGCGCTGCCGGAAGAGGGCGCCGCGACGGTGCGCCTCACCTTCCGCGAGGCCGGTGACGTGGAGGTGTCCCTGCCGGACGATGCGCTGCCCGAGGACGGACACGTGCGCCTGCCGCCCTCACCCGTGATGCCGGTGTCGGTGGGCCTGACCGAAGGCTTGTCACCCGCGGCGAAGCAGGCCCTGGAGCGCTTCCTGGCGGTGTCTCCGGACGTGGCGCATGGCACGCCCGTTCCCGGTGCGCCGGTGTTGTCGGTGGGACCTTCGAGCGCGGAGGCCCGGGTGACGCTGGGCGCGGAAGGAACGCTGCGCACCTTCGTGGGCCCGTTCTTCACGGAGAAGGGCAGCACGTTGATGGATGACGTGCAGCTCGCCGGGGTGCGGTGGACGGCGGGGACGAATCCTCCCGGTCGTCCGCTGGTGACGGCGGGCGAGGCGGTGCTGGTGTCGGAAGAGGAGGGCGGACGGCTGCACCTCAACGTGGACCTGGCGCGCTCCAACCTTCAGCGCACCACCGCATGGCCGGTGCTGCTGGGCAACGTGGTGCGTGAGGCACGGCGGCTGCGCGAGGGCTTTCCCCGGCACCAGCTCAACCTGGGCGAAGCCCTGCCCGTGGTGACGGAGGCGGGTGCGCGCTACGCGTTGGTCGGACCGTCCGGACGCAAGCCAGTATTCGGCGCGGGGGCACTGAGTTTGTCCGCGCCCACGAGTCCCGGCCGCTATGTGCTGGAGCGGGACGGGACCGAAGTGGATTCGCTGGAGGTGCTGGCGCTGGATGCGCGCGAATCGGACCTGCGCCGCCGGGGCAGCGTCGATGTGCCGGCGAAGGAGGCGGGGGAGGACACGGCGGGGGGCGGTGCACAGGAGCGCGCCCGCTGGCCGCTGGTGGTGCTGCTGGCCGCGCTGCTGGCCGACTTCTACGTCACGAGGAAGGTATGACCTTCACCCTTCCGCAGGCGTGGCTGCTGCTGTTGCCCCTGGGGCTCTTCCTGTGGCGCTACGGCCGGAGGCCCGGCCCGCCCATGGTGTTGCGTTGGGTGTTGCTGGTGCTCGGCGTGGGCGCGCTCGCGGGCCCCGAGCTGCGACTGGCCAACGCGGGCAGCGATGTGGCGGTGGTGGTGGACCGTTCGCGCTCCATGCCGCTGGATGTGGACCGGGTGGCGCAAGAGCTGGTGTCCCTGGTGGAGTCGCAGCGGCGGCCCGGTGACCGCGTGGGTGTCGTCACGTTTGGCCGCGAGGCCCGGGTGGAGTCCCCGCTGTCGGACGTGGGTCGGTTTGGCGGCTTCACGCGGCCCGTGGACGCAGAGGCGTCCGACCTGTCCACCGCGCTGGATGCCGCGGGCGCGCTGATCCACCCCGAGCGCACGGGCCGGGTGCTGGTCGTCTCCGACGGCCGGGCCACGGGCGCGGATGCTCGGGGCGCGACGCGGCGTCTGGCGGCGCGAGGCATCGCGGTGGACTACCGGCAGGTGGCTCGTCCAGAGCCCGCGCTGGACGTGGCCGTCGTGTCGCTGGACGTGCCCGCCACCGTCTCCGTGCGCGAGCCCTTCCAGTTCTCCGCCGTGGTGCAGGCCACCTCCGCCGTCACCGGCACCGTGCGGCTGGAGCGCGACGGGCGCGTGCTGGTGAAGGGGCCCTTCGACTTCAAGGCCGGGGCGAACCTGCTGCCCCTGCGCGACCTGCTGGAGGAGCCGGGCCTCGTGCACTACCGGCTCACGGTGGAGGTCGCGGGGGACGGTGTCCCGGAGAACGACGTGGGCGTGGGCGTGCTGCGCGTGGAGGGGCCGCCGCGCGTGCTGTTGATCACCCAGCAGCCCACGGGCACGCTGGCGAAGGCGCTGGGCGCGACGGGCATGCAGGTGGACGTGCGGGCGCCGTTCCACGTGTCGCTGGATGCGCTCGATGGCGTCGGCGTGGTGGTGCTGGAGAACGTGGACGCCAACGCGCTCGGCGAGACGGGGCTGAATGCGCTGGCGGACTACGTGGATCAGGCCGGCGGTGGGCTCGTGATGACGGGCGGGCGGACGAGCTTCGGAGAGGGCGGCTATCGGCGCTCGCCCGTGGAGTCGTTGCTGCCCGTGTCGCTGGAGATGCGCGAGGAGCAGCGGCGCGCGTCGGTGGCGATGAGCGTGCTGATGGATTCGAGCTGCTCCATGGGCATGCAGGTGCCGGATGGACGCACGAAGATGGAGCTGGCCGCGGAGGGCGTCACGGCGGCGCTCACGCTCCTCAATGGGAACGATGAAGCCTCCATCCACATGGTGGACACGGAGTCGCACGAAATCTTCCCGTTGAGTCCCGTGAGCGGAGGCCTGCCCCTGAACAAGGTGGCGAGCGGCTTCAGCGGCGGTGGCGGCATCTACGTGGGTGTGGCGCTGAGCACGGCGCGCAAGGAGATCCTCCGCAGCGACAAACCCACGCGGCACGTGGTGCTGTTCTCCGACGCGGCGGACTCCGAGGAACCGGGCGACTACCAGGCGACCCTGGCCGCGCTGCGAGAGGCGAACGTGACGGTGTCCGTCATCGGTCTGGGCACCCCGACGGATCCAGACGCGGAGCTGCTGCGCGAGGTGGCCCGGAGGGGCAACGGGCGCGTCTACTTCGCCGAGGATGCGATGAGCCTGCCGCGCATCTTCAGCCAGGAGACGCTCGCGGTGGCGAGGGCCACCTTCGTGGACGAGCCCGCGTCGCTGGAGGCCGCGCCGGACCTGCCGCTGCTGGGGCCACTGCCCACGCAGGGCCTGCCGCAGGTGGGCGGGTACAACCTCACGTACCTGAAGCCCCGCGCGAACGTGGCGCTGCGCACGCTGGACACCAACGCCGCGCCGGTGCTGGCGCTGTGGCCGCATGGCGCGGGGCGCGTGGTGGCCCTCACGGTGGAGGTGGACGGGAAGTACACGGGCGAACTGCGCGAGTGGGGCGCGCTGCGAGCGACGCTGGAAGCGGTGGTGCGCTGGTCGATGGGGAGCGCCGCGCCGAAGGAAGAGGCGGTGGTGCGCTCGGAGCGCCAGGGCAACCTGCTGCGCGTGACGTTGGACCTGCCACCAGGCGAGCCGATGCCGGGCGCCCTGCCCACGGCGGTGTCGCTGTCGGGCGACGGGCGCGCGGGGATGGAGAAGCCGCTGCACTGGGAGGACGAGGACCGGCTGGTGGCCGAGTACCCGCTGTCCGGCAGTGGCACGTGGCACCCGGTGGTGAAGTGGGGAGGCCGCGTGTTGAGGGCGCCACCCGTGGCGCTGCCGTACGCGCCGGAGTTTGAACCGGGCAGCGCGAAGGAGGGCCTGAAGCTCCTGCGAGCGCTGGCGGCGGTGGGTGGCGGGCAGGAGCGCCTGTCGATGACGGGCCTGTTCGCGGAAGCGCCGGAGTCCGAAGGACGCGCACCGCTGGCTCCGTGGCTGGTGGCGCTCGCCCTGGCGGTGTTGCTGTCGGAGGTGGCCGTGCGTCGCTTCCTCTCCGCGCCTCGGGTACGAGCAGCCCGGACTCCCCCCGTGAAGGAGTCCATCGCACGCGGAGACACATCCGCACCGCGCACGGAGGCTTCCGTCGCGACATCGTCCGGGAAGAAGCATCAAGCCCTGGAGGAATCACCTCCGCAGCCAGCCCCCGAACCCCCGAAGCCTCCTGCCGGCGTGGACTCCGCGCTGGAAGCCGCGCGTGCACGCATCCGGCGCCGGACGGGACGCTGAGCAGGAGCGGCGCCCCCAAAAGGTCGAAGTTCGTTGATGGATCCGGTGCGGAAGCCGGATCGAGATGCATCCGAGGTCAATCGACGCAGGTGCTCCTCCCCATGGGAAGGGGGAGCTGAGCAGCATGGACGCGAGAAGAGGCGAAGGGCTGTGGCCCCTCACGAAGCACGGGGGCCTGGGGCGTAGGTCCTGGAGGCTCCAGCGGCGCACCGCCCACCGGTCCGGTGGTGGGTGGGGAGTGGCCCTGGGCGTCGTGAAGTGGTCGGCCCCCCTTGCGCACCGCCTCGCGGTCTTGTCCGCAGGAGCCCGTGGGGGGAGGCTCGGGCTGGACGGCAACCCCCGCGGACGAAACGTCCTCACCTGTCCGACAGTCGGACAGGTTGCCCAAGGCGGAGCTCGGCACCTCCCCTCTGGCGCTCTTCTCGTCAGGCTCGCCGGGGTTGAGACCCAGGGCGTCTGGAACCCGGAGCGCCCCGCTGTCCGGCTCCACGGGAAGGGTCTGCGCCTGGGGGCGGGGTGCCTCTCCGAGCGCCACGGTGTCCTCGGCAGCGGGCGCGAGGCAGCCGGGGCCACGCGCTTGCACGCAGGGGCGGGCCTCCCGTGCCTCGTCCTGGAGGCAGGGCGCGAATCGCTCCAGCACCCGCTCATCACACGCCTTCAGCAGCGCTGGCAGCGTGTGCTGGAGCGTCCGCGCGTCACGCTCCCGCAGGGCCTCCATCGCGCAGCAGGCCCATGGGCGCAGCGACTCGCCGCCCATGAGGGGCAGCAGCCGGGCCGCGCCGCCTCTCAGGGCTCGCCACAGCGATTGGATGAGGAGCAGGTGCCCGGGCCGGGCCGCCACCCGGGCTGCCAGCCGCAGCAAGTCGAATTCCAACTGCGCGCAGCGTGTACCGGACTCCCAGCGCGCCGCGTCCCAAAGCCTGAAGCACGCGTCCGCCAGCAGCCCCAGGTCCGCCTCGGAAGCACTCGCGCAGCAGTCGGCCAGCAGTTCCACCAGCACCTGCCGCTTGAGGCAGAAGAAGCCCTCCAGCAGCCGCCGGCCCTCCGGGGAGCGCTCGTCATGCAACGCCAGGCCCAGGTTCTCCAGCGTCAGCGACGCGTCCAGCGCCACCGCGCGCGTCTTGCGCCCGGGGTGCTGCACCACCAGGCCCCGCGCCGCCAGCCGCCGCAGCGCCTCGCGCACGGTGCCCCGGCTCACTCCGTATCCGCACGCCAGTTTCTGCTCCGAGCCGAACTGGCCGCTCCTCGGAAGCCGCCCCAGCACAATCTCGCGCTCAAGCTGCTCCTCTACCTGCGCAACGAGTCCCATTCGCGCCATCCCCATCCCCATCCCTCCTCGCCAATGCTTCTGCTACCCAAGCAGAGACGTCTGACATGGACTTGAGGGCCCACCGTCCTCGTCGCCCTGGCGGTCTGGCGCGGCCTGCGGCCTCAGGTGGCGCAAACCTGTCCGACAGTCGGACAGGTTCGGCGTGAAGTGTGCCCGGAGGACGCTTCTGCCCATGGACTCGCCTTGACGTCCGCTCCAGCACGACGTCGCGGCCCATGGCTGCGCTCCGCGAGACGCGCGTCCTCGCGAAGCACTTCGGGTCACGGGATTGGGTAACGAATCTCTGGCGACCTGCTTAGAAACCGAATCCCACCGCGGCGACGGGAAGGAAGTCTCCCGACTCCGGATCGCGCACCACCTCGAGGCCGACGGCCGGAATGGCCACGTCACGGAGGTAGACCCGGACCCCCGCTCCGGGGGCGGCGTACCGGGTCACCGAGTCCCTCCACTTCATCCGGCCGAAATCCACGAAGACATGCGCGGTGAACGTCGCCAGGCGGGGGCTCCAGAACGGCGCCTGATACTCCAACGTCGCGGTGCTCGCCGTCTCCGCCCAGAGGGTCGCGGCGGTGAATCCCCGGCTTCCCGTGGTGGCTCCCAGCAACTGCGCATCCAGGAAGGGGTCGCCCCGAGACCGTCCATGCGTGGCGGTCAGGGTCAGCGCATGGTCGCCAAGCACCGGCAGCGTGTAGCTGGCGAAGAGGGAGAGCTGCTGCAGCTCCCGGGATGAATCCAGGCCCCTGACTCCCTCGCGATAGGTGGCCCGGGCCACCAGGCCTTCGTTGAAATAGAAGTGGAAGTCCTGGTCCAGGTACTCCGCCATGGCGGTGACGCCATGCACCGCCCCCCGTTCGGGGACCTGTCCTCCCACCGACGAGACCAACGGCCTGTTGGTGAGGGAGAACAGGCCCAGGCCGACGTTCAACTCCGGCGTCAACTGGAAGCCGAGCGTGCCCGCGATATCGAAGCGGCGGTCGGTGTACCCATCGACGATGATGCCCTCGACGCGCCGCTCGCGGTCGGTCCTGGAGGCCTGGAGGCCTGGAGCGTGACGAGCCCCGTCCAGCGGCTGTCCAGGATGCTGGCGTCCTTGTACATCGTGAACAGCGTGGCTCCGCGGTTGCCTCCCAGGCCTCCGAACACCACGGTCTTGTTGAGACCCAGCAGGTTGGTCTCCACGGCGAAGACACCTGCCTGCCATTGCCCATTGCTGGAGGTGAAGACGGGAATGGGCAACAGCGTCCAGCGCTCCTCCACCGCGACCTGGAGCGCGACGCCCGTGCCCTCGGCGCGCGTCGACACCTCGACGCTCGTGAAGAGCTTCAGGTTGAGCAGCCTTCGCTTCAGCTCGGCGACATCCCCGGTGGTGAGGCTGTCGCCCGGGGCCATGCGCAGCGCCCGGACGATGACGGAGTCCTGGGTGCGGGTGTTGCCCTGAAGCTCGATGTGCTCGATGCGCCCCGTCAGCGGCTCGGGCCTGGGGTCCTGGGCCAGGCCGAGGGCTGGGACTCCCACGGCGAGCAGCAGGACGGACAAGGTTCTCATGGAGGCTGTCCCACGCGGCGACTACCGAGGTGCCAGCGAATGGCCCGTGGGGTCGAAGAGTCCCATCGCCCGCATCAGCGCCAGGCGGGAGAGGCTCACGTTGAGCGACTCGGCCACGGCGGACAGTTGAGCGCTCGCGAGCGTCGCGTTGACGTCCGTCACCTGGAGGTAGGTCGTGGCCCCGGCGTCGAAGTTCTGCTTCGCCAGTCGCGCGCTCTCCAAGGCGAGTTTCGCGCGCTCCTCGGCCGTCCCGAGGTTGGCCTCCGCGCTCTCCAACTCGCTGCGCGACTTGCGCACCTCGTCGCGAATCTTCTCCTCAAGTCCGCGCAGGTTGGCGTTCGCCTCGGCGATCTTCCCGGAGGACTCGCGCAGTTTGGCCTCGCGCAGCCCGCCGTCGAACAGGTTCCACGACAGGGCCAGTCCCACCGTCCAGGTGGAGGCCTGGCCGGTGAGCCCGGCGGTGTTCGTCGTGGAGGCATTGCCGTTGGCGTAGAGGTTGGGCAGGTACTCGAAGAGGACCTGACGACGGCCGCCGCGCGCGACGTCCACGTTGAGCCGCGCGGCCGCTGCGTCCGGGCGCTGGTCGAGCGCGGTCTTCTCCGCGACCGCCGCGTCATTCGCCTCGGCAGGGACCGCGACCGCGTTGCCCTGGGGCGGCGCCACGTCGAAGTCCACCGGCCGCGCGAGCAGGGCGGCCAGGGCGCTCCTCGCGGTGGCGTAGGCATTGCGGCTGCGCACCACCTCCTGCTCCGCCTGCTTGCGGTCCAGCGTCGCCCGGAGGACGGCCAGCTTCTCCGCGTCGCCAGCCTCGAAGCGCGCCTGGGCGTCGCGCTCGAAGCCCCGGCGGACCTCCAGCAGTTGTTCCTGCACCGCCATGGCCTCGCGCAGGCTTGCGGCGCCGAGGTAGGCCTGCGCCACCGCGAAGAGGATCTCCCGGCGGGTGTTCTCCGCGGTCAGCGCCGCCGTCTTCTCCCCCAGGTAGGCCGTCTGGATGGCGGGCCACAGCGTGGGCACGAGCAGCGCCTGCCGCGCGGAGAGCTGGCCGGAGAGCTGGTTCTGATTCTGCAAGATGATGGGATCCGGCACCCCGGGGAGCGCGAACGCCAGCTCCTGCGGATTCCGGGTGTACGCGCCGCTCGCGGTGACGGTGGGGAGGTATCCCGACCAGGCCTTGTTGCCCAGCTCCCGGGACTGCTGGAGCCGCGCGCGGGCGGCGTCGAGGTTGGGGTTCTGCTTCTCCGCGAGGGTGATGGCCTCCTCTAGGGTGAGCAGCGGGAACGCAGCCACCGTCGTCCCGGTGCTGGAGGCCTGCCCCGGCAGGTCGGAGACACTGGAAGCCGTGTTCTTCACGGGCGCGTCGGTGGCGGAGGGCACCGCCTGCGAAGAATTGGAGGCGCGGTCGGGAGTGGGGGCCTGCGTCAGCAGGACGCTGGAAAGAAGAGCACGGATGAACATGGTGGAGGTCAGGGTGGAAACGGTGGGGAGGAAGAGGACGCACGGAGGGCATCGCGGGCCCCGAAGGGACCGCCGTGATGACCTCCGGAATGGGTTGGGAACGGGTTGCCGTCAGCGCGGCGTGGGCGCCTGCCTCGTCGTCATCAGGAACCCTCTTCCACGAGGCGGGGGTTCACCACGCTGGAGGCCACCGGGACCTCCACCTCAGGCGCGTCGCCCTTGCGGCGGCTGAAGCGCGCGGAGAGCCCGTCCAGCAGCGAGTAGACGACGGGCACCACCACCAGCGTCAGCACCGTGGAGGTGATGAGGCCGCCGATGATGACGAGCGCCATGGGCACGCGCGTCTCCGCGCCGTCCCCCTTGGCGAGCGCCACCGGAATCATGCCGGCCACCATGGCGATGGTCGTCATGAGGATGGGGCGCAGGCGAACCGGCGCGGCCTCCAGCAGCGCGTCTCGTGCGCTCCTGCCCGCATCCCGCAGTTGCTGGGTGAAGTCGACGAGCAGGATGCCGTTCTTCACCACCAAGCCCATCAGCATGATGACGCCGATGAGGGCAATCATCGACAGGGCGTTGTCCGACAGCAGCAGCGCACCGATGGCACCGATGAGCGCGAAGGGCAGCGAGAGCATGATGGTGAAGGGGTGGATGTAGCTGCCGAACTGCGCCGCGAGGATCATGTAGAGCAGCAGGATGCCCAGCCCCAGCGCGGTGCCGAAGGCCACGGCCGTCTTGCCCATCTCCTTCGCGTTGCCGGCGAAGCTGCCCACCACGCCCTTGGGCAGGTCCTGCTGGGCCTGTGCCGTGAGGAAGCTCATCCCTTCGCCCAGCGTGTAGCCCGGCGCGAGGTTGGCGAGCAGGGTGATCTGCCGCTTCTGGTTCTGACGGTCGATCTGCACAGGACCCTCGGAAGGGGTGATGTTCGCCACGTTGCGCAGCTCCACCAACTGCCCCCCCGTGGTGCGCACGGTGAGCTGTCCCAGCGCCTGCTCGGAGGCGAGCGTGGCGTCGGGCAGGCGCAGCTTCACGTCGTATGTCTCACCGCCCTCGCGGTAGGTCATGAACTCGTCGCGGCCCAGGTAGGAGCGCAGGGCCAGGCCCACCTGCGCGGCCGGCACTCCCAGCTTCGCGGCGCGCTCGCGGTCGATGCGCACGTCGTACTGCGGCTTGCCGCTGCGGAACGTCGTGTCGATGTCGGTGAAGCCCGGGTTGGACTTCATCACGGCGAGCATCTTCTCGTTGGCGGCGACGACCTGGGACCAGTCCGTGCCGCGCAGCACGTACTGGACCTGCTGGGTGCGACCGCCACCGCCGACACCGGAGGCGTCCTGTACGGAGAGCATCACGTTGGGGATCTCCGGCAGTGCACCGCGCAGGCGCACCTTGAAGGCCTCCTGGTCGAAGGCGCGCTCCTTGCGCGGCACCAGGTTCACCAGAAGCTCGCCCTTGTGCACCTCTTCGAGCGTGCCGCCGCCCGCCGTGATGAAGGTCTCCTTCACGCCTTCCAGGGTGCGCACCTGCGTGGCCACGCTGGCCAGCTCCCGCTCGGTGTCATCCAGGGTGGAGCCCACGGGCAACTCCAGCGTCACGCGCACCGCTCCGTTGTCGGAGGGTGGGATGAAGGTGAACTTGAGGAAGCGGGCCATGCCCAGCGTCAGCACCAGCACGCCCACCGCGACGGCCACCGCGACGGCCCGCCGGTTGAGCACGTGGCCGAGGATGCGGCGGTAGCCGTTCTCCATGCCCACGAGCACGCGCTCGATGGCGGCGCTCACGCGGTTCTTGGGACTGGCGTGGCTGTGTGCCTTCAGCAGGCGGCTGGAGAGCATGGGCGTGAGCGTCATCGACACCGCGTAGGAGATGAGCACCGCCACGGCCACCGTGACGCCGAACTGGAAGAAGAACTGGCCAATCGTCCCCTCCATGAAGGCCACGGGGATGAACACGGCCACGATGGCGAGCGTCACCGCGAGCACCGCGATGACGATCTGCCGGGTGCCCTCCAGCGCCGCCTGCATCGGCGTCTTCCCCTCCTCCAGGTGGCGGACGATGTTCTCGATGACCACGATGGCGTCGTCGATGAGCAGGCCGATGGAGAGCGTCAGCGCCAGCATGGTGATGATGTTGAAGGTGAAGCCCAGGAGCGCCATCACCGCGAAGGTGCCGATGACGCTCACCGGCAGCGCGACGGCGGCGACGAGCGTGGAGCGCAGGTCGCGCAGGAAGAGCAGCACGATGATGACGGAGAGCACACCGCCAATCAGCATGTCCTCCTGCACCGCGTGGATGGAGGCGCGGATGGTCGTGGAGTTGTCGCTGATGGTGCTGACCGTCACGCCCTCGGGCAGCTCCGCGTTGAGCTCCGCGAGGGACTCCTTGACGCTCTCGGCGACCTGCACCGTGTTGGAGCCCGACTGCTTGCGCACGACGAGCGCGATGGCGGCGCCCGTGTCCGAGCGGGCCACGCCGCGTGCCTCCTGCGCGCCGTCCACCACCGCCGCCACGTCCCGCACGCGCACCGTCGTGCCGTTGGGGCTGGCGACGATGATGTCGCCAATCTCCCCCACGCTGCGCGCCTCGGCCGTCAGGCGCACGATGCGCTCGCGGCCTCCCTGCGTGGCGCGCCCGCCGGGCAGGTCCACGCTCTGCGCCTGGAGCGCCTGGCTCACGTCGCCAATGGCCAGGCCGTAGCCGCGCAGACGCTGCGGATCCACCACCAGTTGGATCTCCCGCTTGCGGCCACCCACCACGCTGATGCTGCCCACACCGGGCTGGCTCTGGAGGGAGGGCTTCACCACGTCCTCGGCCACGCGCGTCAGCTCGTCCACGGGCAAGGCGCCCGAAAGGGACAGCGTGAGGATGGGCGCCGCGCCGATGTCGAACTTCTCCACGACGGGCGTCTCGATGTCATCCGGCAGCGAGCGCAGCGTGGCCTGCACGCGGTCGCGCACGTCCTGGGCCGCCACGTTCACGTCGGTGCCCAGCTTGAAGCTGATGGTCACCTGACTGACGTTCTCCAGGTTGATGGAGTTGAGCTCATCCACGCCGCTGACCGTGTTGAGCGCCTCTTCCAGCGGGTCGGTGACGTTCTTCTCGATGGACTCGGGGTCCGCCCCAGGCAGCAGCGTGGTGACGGTGACCACCGGGATGTCGACGTTGGGGTACTGGTCCACGCCGATTCGCGGATAGGCGAACAGGCCGAAGACGACGACCGCCGCCATCAGCATGACGGTGAAGACAGAGTGTTTGATGAAGGTCTGGAGCATGGCTGGCGTGCGGCGGGAAAGGGGAGGGAAGGAAGCGGTCCGGGCTACTGGACGACCTGGAGCGACGTGCCGTCCTGGAGCGGGAGGCTGGCGTCCGCGACGACGCGCTCCGCAGGACCCAGGCCGTGCACCACGCGCACGAAGCCGGGCAGCACGCGCTCCACCTTGACGTCACGGCGCTGCGCCTTGCCGTCCTGCACCACCCAGACGAATCCCTGCTGGCCGCGCGCGTTGACGGCCTGCGTGGGCAGGAAGAGGCCCGCCTGTTCCGGAGCGCCGTCGGCGGCCCCCGCGTTGGAGAAGTCGAGCTCCACGAGCGCGCCCGCGCGCAAGAGCGCCCCGTCCTCCTTCGCCGGCAGCACGTCCGCGAGCACCTCGACGGTGCGCGTCTGCTCGTCGATGGTGGCGCCCAGGCTCCTCACCCGCGCCTCGAAGGGAGCGCCGGAAGGGTTGAGCGTGCCCTTCACGACGGTGCCTACCTTCACGCGGTCCACGAAGGACTCGGGCACGGGGGCGCGCACCTCAAGCTCCTGCGTGTTGACGAGCACGAAGACCGCCGTGCCCGGTGACACGTAGTCGCCTTCGTTGAGTTTGCGGGTGGTGATGACCCCGTCGAAGGGGGCGGTAAGGGTGGCATCGCGCAGCGCTTCCTGCGCGCTGTCAAGGACCGCTGCCGCCTGTTGGGCCTGGGCCTGGGCCTGGCGGTGGCCCACCTCCGCCTTGTCGAGCGAGGCGCGCGGGAGGCTGCCCGACTGTGCGAGGACCCGGGCCCGCTCCACCTCCGACGTCGCGCCATCCAGCGCCGCGTCCGCCGCCGCCTTGGAGGCGCGTGCCTGGTTGGCGGCGATGCGTGCGTTGGAGGTGTCCAACCGCGCCAGCGCCTGGCCACGCTTCACCGTGTCGCCCACGTTCACGCTGACGCTCGTGAGGGTGCCGGACGCCTGCGCGCTCAGCGTCGCCACCTGCCTGGCGCGCACGCTGCCGGTGGCCTGCAGGAGGTTCGACTCCAACTGCGTGGCCGGTGTGACGGCCCGCACACCCACCGGCTTCTGGACGACCTGCGCAGTGGAAGCCTGCGGGACGACGGCCTTGTCACCACCGCCGCACCCCGTCGCCACCACCGCCACCGCGACCGCTGCTGCCTTCAAGAACACCTTCATGGCTTCGTTCCTTGCTGTGGAGGCCGGTGCTTATGGGAATCCGGAACTGGGTGACTGAATTGGTATTCTGGTCAGTCCCGGGCATGCGAATACGTCGCCGCCCCTTCGTGGGGCGGGACCCCGAGGGTGATTCAGCCTTTGGGTCGTGACAGGAGGGGTGGGGCCGCGAGGCCGCGGATGAAGACCTCGAAGGAGGCGTCCAGCGCCTCCGTCACCCGGGCATCCGGCTCCTGCGTCATCATCTTGGGCGCGAGCAGCATGAGGAGCTCCACGAAGCCCCGGGCCACCTGTTGGGACGAGGCCACGGAGAACACCCCCTGGGCCACCCCTTCGTCGAGGATGTGCGCGAGCACCGCCGCGTCCACCTCCATCATCTGGGGCACCAGGTGCATGACCTGCGTGCCCAGCTCGAAGAGGGTGCTCATTTCGATGCGCTGCCCCACGGGCGCCCGGGTGTGCTGCTCCATCTTGCACCGGATGAAGGCGCGGACCTGGGCCTCGGGCGTCGTGGCACGGCGGACGCTCGCCTTGAGTTCGGAGAGGCTCCGCTCATGCGACAGCCGGACGACGGCCTCGAACAGCGCTTCCTTGTTCTCGAAGTGCAGGTAGATGCTGCCCTTGCCGACCCCCGCGCGACGCGCGATGTCTTCGACCGAGGCCTTCTTGAAGCCGAACCGGGCGAAGACTTCGCCGGCGGCGTTGAGGATGGCGGTGCGAGGGTCCGGACTCATTGACTGGATTTATAATCCAGTCACTGGGTCAGCGCAAGTCGGCATCCACTTGGGCCCCTGAGGATGCTCCCGCAGGCAGGGCAGCCGGGCAGGCACGATGGGGCGATGGTGCCCTCACGCAGCCCCCGAGGCCGCGTCCTCACGGGCATCGTTCGTCGCCTGCTGTCGCAGGACCTCGCGAAGCGCCTGGGCGAGCGCGCGGGCCCTCGTCGAAGAGCGCCCCCGGTACACCACCTGCGAGCTGAACCGGGTGTGCAGCCAGATGTAGGTGCGTTCGAAGTGCACCACGCGCCAGGACAGGGCCGCGTAGCCCATGAGCGCCGCCATGCGGATCGCTCCGCCTCCGGGGCCCCCTTCGCGGACGAACGTCGCGAGCGGACCCTGCATGAGCACCTGGACCAGGAGCAGCGCCCCGGTGAGCAGGGCCTGCGCGCGCAGGAAGAGGTTCGTGGACGGCTGGAGCAACACCGTGACGCCGCGCACGTGTTCCAGGCTCCACGTGCGGCCGTGCACCACCACGTTCCGCGTCGTCACCCGCACGCCCCTGGAGTCGAAGAGCACTTCGTCCACCGCGGGTGTCTCGTCCCTGGGGGGCGCGGTCGTTCCCACGGAAGCGTCGTTGGAATGCGGGGCGTCTGGCACGTCGTCACCTCGTGTCCGCACCGGCCTGGCGCTGGACCGTCACACCGGGGCCCGGCCTGCCCCGCTTCGTCTCTTCACGCTTCATGGGCTGAGCTCGACGCCGATGCCCGGCGAGATGGACCACAGCCCCCGGTGCCCGCCCGAGGGCGGGTACCATTCCCCCACCACCTGCACGCGGAAGCGTTCGAGGAACGTCGCGCCGAGGAGGGCCTGCACCAGTGGGCGCGAGCACGCGCTCACCCCCACGGAGTCGCAGTCCTCGCCGTCCGGAGGTGTCCGCGTGCTGAACTGCCAGCCGGCGCGCAGCGCGAGGCGCCCCTGGGCGAGCGACGCCTGCAGCGCGGCCGGCCGGAACTCCGGGCCCGCGACCGCGGTCAGCGCGAAGGGTTCGCCTCCGCCCGAGGAGAACACCTGCTGGAGTCCCCGCAGGCCGACGGCGCCCGAGAGCCGCAGTCCGCGAGGCACCGAGGGCGCGGAGGTGCCGAGGCTCAAGCCCAACTCGGTGAGGGTGGGGCCCATGACGAAGTGGACCGAGGTGCGCGGGGGCTCATACGACAGGCTGTCGGCGACGAGCTTTCCCGCGAACTCGACGGCCGCGGATCCGTCTTCCGGTTGCACGTCGGCGAGCCGCTTCACGGCGTGCCCGAGCACTTGCCGGATGCGCATGAGCGCGAGGTCGTCACGCCCCGGAGGCGCACCGAGGTCGCGGAAGTGGAAGCCGTAGGCACCCAGCAGTCGCAGGACGTGGGCGAGTTCCGTCTCCTGCGCGCCCTGGTGCCAGTCCGGCCATTGCGCGGGGGAGAGGCCCGGCACATGCGGCGGCGCCCCACCGGCCACGGCGCGCTCGCAGTGGGCATTGCGCCAGTCGCGCGGGGCCGCTGCGACCTTCGCGTCGTGGCAGACGGAGTAGAGCCGGTCGAGCGACACCTGCAACAGCGCGCGGAAGTCCGCCAGCCCCTCGCCTGCGCAGGCGGAGTCGGCCCCCGGCAGCCCGTCGTACATCGCGCGCATGCAGGACAGGGGCGTCCAGTCCGCACCCTCCTGATCGGGCGGGTCGAAGTGCTCGAGTCCCGCCTCGGCTGCCTGCTGCTTCAGAACCCGCGCGTCGTACATGCCCAGGTAGAAGTCGAAGCTGCGAAAGGCCGTCTCGAAGAAGCCGAGGAACGCGGCCAGGGGAGCGCTCGCGGCCGGGAAGTGCCGACGCGGCAGGGCGAGGCGCTCGGCGATCTCCGGCTCCTCTTCGAGCAGCAGTGCGAGTTCCTTGGAGCGTGCCGTGTCGATGAAGGCCGCCAGCACGCCGCCGAGCATCCGAGGCAGTTGAGGCTCCGTGCGGGGGCCCTGCGGGCCGGGCGCCGCCGGGTACTCAGTGGCGTCTGGATCCACGAAGACGAAGAAGACATCGGTGGGCGAGCGCCGGCCCCCGGGCTCGTTCGCATCGCGCCATCGCATGGGGCCGCCCTCCGGCGAGGGCGCGAGCCCGTCGCGCGCCAGGCCCACGGCCAGCCGCAGCGGTGTGTTGTCGAAGATGCCCCCATCGATGTAGTCGGCCTCGTGCGCCTCGCCGGCCAGACACACGCCAGGGCGGGCCGTCGCGCCCGCCGCGCAGGTTGCGAGCGCCTTGGGTGGGAAGGCCACCGGGAAGGCCATCGACGCGAGGACGAGGTCGGACACCCGGGCGAACGCCACTTCGCCTTGCGCGTCGGTGACGAGCAGCGGTTCGCGCCGAGTGCTGCCAGGGGCGATGTAGTTCGTCACGCGTGGCGGCTGGCCAGGGCCACGTCCCTGGATGCGCAGGGCGAACTTCTCCTCCATTCGTGGCAGCGGCAGGCGTCCACCCGCCACGTGCACGAGGCGCGGCTCCACGCGCGTGACGGACACGCCCAGCACCACGTCGCAGGTGGGCGAGAGGCCTCGGTTCCACTCCGTCTCGATGCGACGCGCCTGGGCCTCCAGCCACGTCCGGGAGAAGGCGCCCAGGGGCGTCACGTCCTCGGGAACGAAGAGGCGGTCATAGCCCACGGGAATCCACGTCTCCCAGAAGAGGGACCGGGTGGGGCCGGGGGACTTCTCGCCGCACGCCGCGAGCACGCCCAGCAGTCCGTTGAGGCTGCCGGCCGACGCGCCCGTCATCAGCCGCAGGCGCTCCATGCCGTCCTTCCGGGACGCGGCGACGGAGTACGCGAGGAAGCCCGCTTCGTAGGCGCCTAGCGCCACCCCACCGCTGACGGTGAGGGAGTACGCGGACGCGTTGGATCTGCGTTGGAACGGAGAGGTCTCGGGAGCCTCGGCCCTCGCCATGCCAGCGACGAGCAGGAGCGCGGCGAAGGCGGCGCCGTGCCCCAGGCCCGTGTGCAACGACTGTCTTCCCTGCATGCGTCGTCTCACCCGTGGGCTCCCGTCGCGGCGCCGAGTGTCACCTCGGGCGTGCTGGCCGCCACGCCTACAGGCTTCTGGGCCACTCGGGGCGCCGAGTCGGGCTTGCTGTCTCCGCTTCCACACCCCGCCACTGCCAGCACCCTCCGCCTCATGACTTCGTTCCTTGAGGATGGGCCGGGCTCCTCACGGGGCGTCCTAGCTGTGTGACTGGATTGGTTCTTGGGTCATCACCGGACATGCGAACACCTCACCCCGCGCGGAAGGGGGCCCCTGTGGTGTTTCGGCTCCTGTGTCGTCGGGAGGCGATGAAGTGAGGCTGCGGATGGAGGCATCAGGGCAGGGGGCCAACGACTGCTTCACTCGAAACGCGTCGAGAGGGACGGTGTGAACTCAGTGACCAGAATGGTAAATGGGTCATGGCGGGTACGCAAGCCCGCGCACCTGTCCACCTGGGCACGGGAGGGGTTCACCCGGTGGGACATGCCGGAGGAAGGAGGCCCGTCCGAAGGACGGACGCGTCTCGTTGAGGTGCGGCGCCGCGCCTGCCTTGAGGGGACAGGAGTCTGGGCGCTGAAGTCCGGCGGACTTTCGCGATATGTCGGCGCCGATGAAGGAGTCCCGATACGTGTGGTGGGGGCTCGGCGTCCTCCTGGTCGCGCTTGCGCTCCAGGCCTCGCGCCTCGCGCTGCACAAGGCATTCAGCATCGACGAGTTCCAGTACGCGCATGCCGCGTGGCTCATGGCCCACGGTCAGGTGCCGTACCGCGATTTCTTCGAGGTTCACTTTCCGCTCGTGTACCAGTTGCTGGCGCCGCTGTTCGTGCTGCTCGGGGATGATCCGCGCAACGTGCTCGCCCTGCGCGCCGCGATGCTCGTACCGCTCGCGGGAGCCTGCGCGTCGGTGTTCCTCCTCAACCGCCGCGAGGGACGCACCGCCGCGCTCCTGGCCCCGGTGCTGCTCCTGCTCACGCCCGCGTTCCTGCACTTCGCCACGGAGGTGCGACCGGATGCGCTCACCGCCGCGCTCTTCCTGGGCGCCCTCGCAGCGCTGGCTGCTCAGCCCGCCTCCGCTTCCTCGTCCTTCCTGGCGGGCGCGCTGCTTGTCGCCTCCGGATGGGGTTCCCAGAAAGCGCTCTTCTTCGGGGGGCTGGTGGGCGCGGTCCTCATCGCGGAGCTCCTCCTGCGCCGGGGACGCACGCCCTCGCTCATCGCCGTGCCTCGCGCCTTCTTCCTTGGAGTCCTCGCGGCGGTGGCCGCCGTGGCCGCGTACCTCACGGTGACGGACTCCTGGCGCGCCTGGTGGCAGTGGTGCTTCGTCTGGGCGTCCGAACATCAGCGCCACTACCCCGGCTTCTCCTGGCGCGAATATCTGCTGCCTGCGTTGGGGAAACAGCCCGCGTTCTTCCTCCTCGCCGCCGTCGGGTTGGGCCTCACCCTCCAGCGTCTGCTCCAGCGAGACGCGGACCGTCCGCTGCGCGAACGCCTGCGGACGCCCGACCTGCTGCTCGTCGTGGCCGTGCCCGCGACGTTCGGCGCCTATGCGCTCCAGCGCGCCCCGTTCCCCTACAGCCTGCTGCCCTTCCTCGGCGTGCTCGCACCCTTCGCGGCGCGGGGTGTCCTCGCGGTCCTCGCTCGGCTGCGCACTCGCGGCGGACGGGCCGTGGGCGTTCTCGGGCTGGGGGCACTGTTCGCCGTGCAGGCCGCACACGTGGAGGCCCTGTTGGATGGCGGCGGCAATGCCCGGCAGCGCGACGTGCTCGCGCGCATCGCCGCGCTCACGGGGCCGGAGGATGTCGTCTACGACAACTCGGGCGGCTTCGTGAGCCGGCCCCACGCGCACTTCTATTTCTACACGGACGCGTATCTGCGGGGCTCGCTCGTGGACCTGCTGTCCCACGACATGCCCCGTGCGCTCCTGGAGCAGGGCTGCGTGCTGCGCGTGGACGATCTGCGCACCTCCGGCCTGCCTCCCGCGCTGCGCCGCTTCCTCGATGCGCACTACCAGCCGTTCGACGGAGACCTCTTCCTCTGGGGCCAGCGCTACCGCGTGCCCGCGGACTCCGGAACGCTGGACGACCAGTTCCTCGCGGTGCGCGCCGACCGGTACTTCCTCCATCCCACGAGCGCGCTCGACACCGGGGTGCTGCTCATCGACGGCGCGCGCATCACCACCCCTGAGTTCGCCCTGTCCCGGGGCCCGCACACCGTGCGGTACGAAGGACGCGCGGAGGCCTTCCAGTTGCTGTGGTTGCCCCGCGACGCGAAGCGCTGGACCCCGCGTCCCGGTGCGCCGTCGACGTACTCGCGCTTGTTCTGATCCGGCATCAGCCAGTTCGAGACACGTGGGTCGCCTGGTGGGCTTGCCTGCTCACGGCCCTCCAGGATGACGCCAGTGTCCGCTCGCCCCTCTCCCGCGCGCGCTCCATTCTGAAGTCAACCGTGCGTGCCTTTCCCGGCCCCCCGTCGAACTTCCCTGCGCAGGGGCGAGTCCTACTGTGCCTGGGCAGGAAACCTGGAGGTCGCCGTGGCGGAACATGACTCGGGACGGAAGCGGACGCGTGCTCCCATTCCCTCACAGGGGGTGATGAGCCTCCTGGATCGCTGGGTCTCCGACCTCGAGAAGGAGTCGCCCTTCTCGACCCCGGAGCCCATGGCGCCCCGCCCGCGCAACCCGGCTGCGCCTTCGCGCGCCGAAGAGGATCCCTTCTGCGAGCCGGAACCTCGGACTCCGCATGGGAGGTCCGAAGCGGATCCTTTCTCCGAGCCGAAACCCCGGGCTGCGTCTCCGCGGTCCGAAGCGGATCCCTTCTCCGAGCCGAAACCCCGGACTCCGCGCGTGAGGTCCGAAGCGGATCCCTTCTCCGAACCGAAGCCACGGGCTTCCCCTTCGCGCTCAGCGGATGATCCGTTCTCCGAACCGAAGCCACGGGCTTCCCCTCCGCGCTCAGCGGATGATCCGTTCTCCGAGCCGAAGCCACGGGCTTCCCCTCCGCGCTCAGCGGATGATCCGTTCTCCGAGCCGAAGCCCCGGACCCAGCACGCAAGGTCCGAAGCGGACCCCTTCTCCGAGCCGAAGCCCCGGACCCAGCACGCAAGGTCCGAGGCCGACCCGTTCACCGAGCCGAAGCGGTCCCGAACTCCACCCTCGCGGCAGGAGGCCGACCCGTTCACCGAGCCGAAGCCCCGAGCCCCGGCCGCGCCGCCCCAAGAGCCCCACCTTGCCGCCCTGCGCGCGGCCCGTGAGGAGATCCAACTCCAGGGCATGGTGGCCACGCTGCCCCCCGCGAATGCACGGGTCGTCCTGGGGCACGAGAACGGCAGGCTCATCCACCGGGGAACCGTCGCGGTGCGCGGCCCGTGCGCGCCTTCCCACTCAGAGCTTCTTGGACTCGGGCTGACAGAACCCCAGGCCCGCGCGCTGGACTGTGTCCTCGCCTGGTTCGGAAACCCATTCGACGCGGTGACGTGGGACTCCCCCTCCGGAATCGATCTGCGTTGGGGCGCCTGGCCGCTGTCGGGGGCTCCGCTCATCGCCGCGCTCGCCCACTGGAAGCAGCACGAGCCCGAGGCCTTCGAGGCGCGGCTGGGGCGGCTGGGAGTCGACGTCACGCTGGAGCCCGTCTCCCTGCACCTCCAGGGCTCGCGAGGGGCCCCACCCTGTGAAGGCCGCGAGGCGCTGGCCCTGCTGGGCGAGGACCCGAAGCTGATGGCGTCGCTGGCCCAGGCGGGACGGGAGCGAGGCGCCCAGTTGGCGCAGCTCGAAGCCCTCATCGCGCAGGTGCTGCGCCCCCTGTTGGCCGCCTCTTCACCGGACGCGGCCGAGGCGGAGGCTCCAGCAGGACCCTTCACGTCGGCGCGCGCGCTGGCCGTGCTCTTCCTCACCGAGCTGCGGTTCGGCCGCCGGGGCATCACGAAGCTGATGGCCCACGCGCGCGAAAGGGCAGGGCAGCCCGCTTCGGGTGAACTCGCGGGCGAACGCCTCGCGGAGGACCTGCGCACCGCCGGGCGCGTGCGTGAGGCGGCCGAACTCTGGCGCCTCCTGTCCTCCCCCGAACTCGGGGATCCTCCCTAGCGCATCCCAAGGAACGCCATGGAGACGCCACTACGACCTGGGAGCCATGTCCTGCTCGTCATCCCCGAGCCAGGAGCCGCGTCCATTCCTGGCGCGCGAGGCCTCGCCATGACCGGGGAGCTCATCATCGGAGGCCAGCGCTATCACCTGGTGCCCGCGGCGGAGCCAGAGCCCGCGTCAGACCCGCGACCCGCAGCCGCCGTGCAGTTGCTCACCGCGCGCGAGCTGCAGGTCGTCTCGTGCATCTGCGAGGGCCTGGGCAACAAGCAGATCGCCGCGAAGCTGGGCATCAGCACGTGGACCGTGGCGGCTCACCTGCGGCGCATCTTCGCCAAGCTCGGGGTGGACACGCGGGCGGCCGTGGTGTCGCGCTGCTTCGGCGCTCCCTCCGTGCCTCCGCTTCCATAGCCGCGGTACGCCCGGGCAAGCCGCGCCGGGGCCGCCATGCTCCGGCGCAATCCCAGCACCACCGCCTAGAAGCGGTACGCCCTCGCACCGCGTGCCGGCGTGGCCACGCTCCGGCGCAATCCCAGCACCAGCGCCAGGTTCGCCCGAGGCTGACACACCAGCCGGACACACGACGCGGGAGCAATCAGCAGCGGCGTCATGCCGGGACCATGGCCCGCGACCTTGCTGTCCGAATGCACCACCACGCCCACGGTGACGGTGCCCGGCCGCCGGCTGGGGCCGTAGCGATAATCCAACGGACACACCGCCACCAGGTCCCCCAACCGCAGCGAACCCAACCGGAAGCGCCGCACCAGCAGCGGATCCGACAACTGGATGTCCAGGTCCCCGAGCACGCCCTCGGAGCGCCCCATGCCCGAACCCATCACCTCCGCGGGCACCGTGTGCGTGACGGGGATGAGCAGCCGCCCCCGCACCGTCCGCACGCCCCAGCGCCGCAGCAGCCGGGGCGACAGGTTCTGCACGCGCACGTCCGGGAAGTCCGGCAGCTCCAGCCCCTGGCCATACGCATCGAGTTGCACCCGGTCGCCAATGACCAGCCGCCGCTTCACATGGGGCGGGAAGTCCACGATGACGTGGTTGATGCCCCCGTGCTTGCCCACCACCGTGCCCTCGGCGCCCTCGGCGGGGCCGCTCGTCACGCGCGCCCGGTTGCCCACGCACGCGTAGAACATCAGGGCCTGGTTGGGGCCGTTGCGAGGGCCCACCACTTCGCGCCCGTTGTTGTGCAGCGAAACCCCCGCCTCCATGTGGTCCGCCGCGAGCCCCACCGCGGGGTCGCCCACGCGCCGGTTGAGGACGATGCCCCCGCTGCCGGGCAGCAGGCGCAGCACCCCGTCC
>NZ_RAVZ01000146.1 GCF_003611635.1 Corallococcus terminator
CCCACGTCCCCTCGCCGGCCCGGATCCCCGACAAGGGGATCCGAGCCATGGTGGGAAGCGAGGGCACACACGGCACCGCCGCCCGCGGTGCCTTGCGCCTATCGCTGGCCGGACACTCCGCCGCCGGAACGGGCCGCCTGCTTCGCGCCGCCCGAGGAGAAGATGTCCCCGCCCAGCTCGGTGATGATGGACTCCACCGCCTTCTGGCCGCGCACGCTGTTGCCCGCCTTGTCCAGCGGCGGGGAGAACGTCGCCACCGCGAAGCGGCCGGGCACCACCGCGACAATCCCACCGCCCACGCCGCTCTTGGCCGGCAGGCCCGCGGTGAAGGACCAGTCCCCGGAGTTCTCATAGAGGCCGGTGGTGAGCATCATGGACAGCACCTTCTGGGCATTCTCGGAGGCCACCACGCGCTTGCCGGTGACCGGATTCATGCCGCCGTTGGCCAGCGTCGCGCCCATGATGGCCAGGTCCTTCGCGGTGACGTTCACCGAACACTGGCGCGTGTAGACATCCAGCGCCTCCATCGGGTCGCCGGGCAGCGCGTCGTAGGACTTGAGCAGCCAGGAGATGGCGCGGTTGCGCGTGTTGGTGGCGGACTCGGAGCGGTAGACATCCTCGTTCACGCTGAGCTCGCGCCCGGCGAAGGCATTGAGCGTGTCCTGGATGCGCGTCCAGCGCTCGTCGGAGCTCTGCGCCGGCACCATGCTCACGGCGGTGATGGCGCCCGCGTTCACCAGCGGGTTGCCCGCGGGCGGCCGGTTCGCCTCCTTGTTCTGTTCGATGGCGGTGATGGAGTTGAAGGGCTCACCGGTGGCGTTGGTGCCAATCTTCTTCTCCACCTTCGCGGCGCCCACATCCTGGAGGACGCGCGCCAGGGTGAAGGGCTTGGAGACGGACTCGATGGCGAACGGATGCTCCGAGTCCCCCACCGAGTAGACCCGCCCGTCCACCGTCACCAGCACGATGCCGAAGAGGCCGGGGTCCACCTTCGCCAGGGACGGGATGTAGTCCGCGTTCTTGCCCTCCTTCACGCCCTTGTAGCGGGCGTGGGCCCGTTGCAGCGCGTCCTTCGCCTCCGCCGCGGACACCTCCGTGTCGGCGGGAGCCTGTTGCGTCTTCTGCGCCTGCGCGGGGGCAGCCTTCTGGGCGAACCCCACCCCAGGCGCGCCCAGCAACCCCATCACACACACGAGTGCCGTGGCGGCCCGCCGCTTCTTGTTGCCCATGGACTTCGACATGGAACGTCCTCCCCTTCACGCGTCCGGCGGGTGCCGGCGCCGCGTTCACCCTGGGGATGCAGGCCGCTGTCGGGCAACGCACGCCCGTCGGGTGGAACGGGCGCCCGCGCCACCGGCCGCTCCACACCGGAGGACGACGCAGGGGGCGCGGGCACGCGCCATCTCTCCGGCAGCATCCCAGCCCGCCGCCAAGGAGTGCGCATGCCGCTGCATGGAAAGGACGAAGTCCGCGACCGCATCAACGATGACGTCTACGCGTCGCCCGACCTGTCCGTCCCGATGCCCAAATTCCGCATGCCCGACGGTGAGCACAGCGCGGACCATGCCTACGCGGTGGTGCATGACGAGCTGCTCCTGGACGGCAACTCGCGGCAGAACCTGGCCACCTTCTGCCAGACCTGGGCCGAGCCCCAGGTGCACCGGCTGATGGACGAGTGCCTGGACAAGAACATGATCGACAAGGACGAGTACCCGCAGACCGCGGAGATTGAAACGCGCTGCGTGAACATGCTCGCCGACCTCTGGCATTCGCCCGAAGCGAACGACACCGTGGGCACCTCCACCACCGGCTCCAGCGAGGCCGCGATGCTGGGGGGGCTGGCGCTCAAGTGGCGCTGGCGCAAACGCCGCGAGGCCGAAGGCAAGCCCACGGACAAGCCCAACCTCATCTGCGGCCCGGTGCAGATCTGCTGGCACAAGTTCGCGCGCTACTTCGACGTGGAGCTGCGCCAGGTGCCGCTCGCCCCCGGCCGCACGACGATGACCGCCGAGGAGGTGCTCAAGCACTGCGACGAGAACACCATCGGCGTGGTGCCCACGCTGGGCATCACCTTCAACCTCGTCTACGAGCCGGTGAAGGAGATCGCCGACGCGCTGGATGACCTCCAGCGCAGGACGGGCCTGGACATCCCCATCCACGTGGACGCGGCGAGCGGCGGCTTCATCGCGCCGTTCATCCACCCGGACGTCGTCTGGGACTTCCGCATCGAACGGGTGAAGTCCATCAACGCCTCCGGCCACAAGTTCGGGCTGACGCCGCTGGGCTGCGGCTGGGCGGTGTGGCGCGACAAGAACGACCTGCCAGACGAGCTCATCTTCCGCGTGGACTACCTGGGCGGAGACATGCCGACGTTCGCGCTGAACTTCTCGCGGCCGGGCGGGCAGATCGTCGTCCAGTACTACAACTTCCTGAGGCTGGGGAAGGAAGGGTACCGGCGCATCCATCAGGCCTGTTCGGACACCGCGAACTTCATGGCGCTGGCCATCGAACAGATTGGCCTCTTCGACATCCTCTATGACGGCCGGGGCGGCGTGCCCGGCGTGTGCTGGAAGATGAAGGACGGGGTGAATCCCGGCTTCACGCTCTATGACCTGGCGGACCGGATGCGCGAGCGCGGCTGGCAGGTGCCCGCCTACCCGATGCCCGCGGACCTCCAGGATCTGGTGGTGCAGCGCGTGCTGGTGCGCCACGGCGTCAGCCGGGACCTGGCCACGCTGCTGGTGCACGACCTCATCGGCTGCATCGAACACTTCCGCCGCCACCCGGTGAGCACGCCGATGTCGAAGGAAGAAGCCTCCGGCTACCACCACTGAGGTCCCATGCGAGTCATCACACGCCACACCGCGCTGCTCGTGGGAGCGGCGGCCCTGGGGCTGGCGGTCGTCGCCTTCGCCCAGGGGTCGGCACCCGCCGCGAGCCAGCCCCACCCGCACGGTCTCTTCGGGGGGATGCTCAACGCCCTGGGCAAGCAGCCCTTCATCCTGCTGTTCCTCATCGTCGCGGGCGGCTACGCGCTGGGGAAGGTGCAGGTGAAGGGCGTGGGGCTGGGCTCCACCGCGGCCACGCTGCTGTTGGGGCTGGGGGTGAGCCTCTGGGCCTACCAGGCGTTCCACATCACGTACGCCATTCCGGAGTTCACCAGCACGGTGTTCTTCAACCTCTTCATCTTCGCCATCGGCATGAAGGTGGGGCCGCAGTTCATTGGCGGCATCCAGCGCGAGGGGCGGCACCTGCTGCTGCTGGCCCTGCTGGTGCCGCTGTTGTCGTCGCTGCTGGTGTACCTGTCGAAGTTCGTCTTCGACCTCCAGCCGGGCCTGCTGGCCGGCATCCTGTCCGGAGCGAACACCGCCACGCCGGGCTTCGGCGCGGCGCAGTCGGCGCTGGCCAGTGGATCCGTGAAGCTTGCCGGCGGCGCGACGCTGGAGCAGGCCCGCGCGAACCTGACGACGTCCTACGCGCTGCTGTACTCCGTCAGCATGGTGCTCTTCACCGTGATGGCGAAGGTGCTCCCGAAGCTGTTCGGCCGGGACGCGGTGGCGGACGCCAAGGCGATGGAGAAGGTGCTCGCGGGCGAACAGCAGTCCGCCCTGCCCGGCACCGCCGAGTCCTTCCTCCGGGGAAGCATGCCGGTGGACGTGCGCGTGTTCCGCGTGGAGAACCCGGAGGTGGATGGCCGGTCGCTGAAGCAACTGAGCCATCTGGCTCCGCGCGCCGGCATCGAGCGGGTGCTGCACGCGGGCCGCATCTACCTGCCCGAGGACGGCCTCGTGCTGCACCAGGGGGACGAGGTCGCCGTGGCCGGGCCGGTGGGCCTCTTGATGATGGGACCCCAGCGCATCGGTCCGGAGGTGGATGACTCGCGGCTGCGCGACATCCGCTTCGAGACGATTGAGATCGTCGCGCACAAGTCGGACCTCGTGGGCCGCACCCTGGAGGACCTCGCCATGCACGAGGGCCACGGCCTCTACCTCAACGCGATGTTTCGCGGCGGCGACGAGCTGCCCATCGCCCGCGACTCGGTCATCCGCCGGGGCGACGTGCTGCGCGTCACCGGCAGCCGTCGGCGCCTGGACGCGATTCAAAAGCGCGTGGGGCTCGTGGTGCGCCCAAGCCTGGTGACGGACATCATCACCCTGGCGCTGGGCGTGTCGCTGGGCGCCTTCCTGGGAGCCCTCTCCGTGCCCGTGGGCGGGGTGAAGTTCAGCCTGGGCTCCGCGGTGGGCCTGCTCATCGTGAGCATCGGGCTGAGCATCCTGCGCACCCACAACCCGGCATTGGGCGGCCCCTTTCCGGAGGCGGCGCGCGAGCTGCTGGAGGACCTGGGCCTCAACGTCTTCATCGCCATCCTGGGCATCAACGCGGGCGCGGGCGTGGCGAGCGCCGTCGCGGGAGGCACCCTGGCGCCCATCCTCATCATCGGCGTCGTCGCCGCGCTGGTGCCGCCCATCGTCGCGTGGGCGGTGGGCCAGTACGTGATGAAGATGAACACCGCCGTCCTCATGGGCGCCGTGGCGGGCGCGCGCTGCAACAGCGCCGGCATGCGCGCCGCGCAGGAGGCCACCCACAGCATCATCCCGGCCATCGGCTACCCGGTGACGTTCGCGGTGTCGAACCTGCTGCTCACACTCATCTGCTATCTCTTCGCGCTGATGGGCTGAGCGTCCTGCCGGCAACGGGCGCAAGGGCGGCGCGGGCAATACCCGCGCCGCCTTCGTCTTCGCAGGTTGCCGGGCATGCGAACCGTGCTCATGGCCCTGGGCCTGCTGCTTGCTCCCTTGATGACCGCCGGGGCGGTGCCGTCCGCCGAGGACACTCCCCCGCGCGGGCGACAGCTTGGCGGCCACACCTTCCAGTTGCCCATCTTCCAGCAGAGCGCGCTGATCACCACGCACGTGGGCGTCCGCGAGGGGGTGGCGCGCTACAGCGTGCCCAACATGCCCACCAGTGACATCGAACGGCGGGACCTGTGGCTCCTCGGCGTGCAGTCGACGCTGGACCTGGGCCTGCGCCTCACGGACTGGCTGGCATTGAGCGTCTTCGGACGGGTGACGAGTGTCATCGGGGCGAACGTGGTGTCGCTGGTCTCGGACGGCGGCTCGCTCGACTCCGTGGGGCAGGCGGGCGTGGGGGTGCGACTGCTGCGCAGTGAAGCCAGCGGCACCCAGCTCACCCTGCGCGCCGTGGGTGGCCTCACCAAGGAACGCCAGTTGACGCTGCTGCCCTTCATCCAGGCCATCACCAACAATCCCCTGCTGACGGTGGACGATGTGTTGAATGGACAGGCCCGGGATTACCTGCTGGTGCCCTCGTCCGAGAAGTCCGTCACGGGCGGCGTGTTCCTGGCGCAGGCCCTGGGGCCTGCCTTCTCCCTCCAGGCCTCCGCCGTCGCCGACTACGCGTGGCGGACGAGCAAGCCCTTCGACGCCGTCGCGGGCGGCCGGCTGGAGCAGAAGACGGAAGTGGCTCGCGTCAACCTGGCCGCGGCGCTGACGGCGGACATGGGCCCCCCGTTGGGCATCCCCATCGCGGTGATGGGCGAATACCTCTTCACCACCGGATGGCGGACGGAGGTGGACCTGCCCGACCACACACTCAACTCACACAGCCTGGCGCTGGGCGTCTACTACTCCGGCCGGCCGCACCTCCAGGTGGGCCTGGGCGCGGCGGCCACGCTCGACGCGGAGCCCCGTCGCACCCTGAACGTGGACGGCGAGACGCTGGAGTCGGACGACACGACGCTCACCTACGCGCAGCTCATCCTGCGCTACATCTTCTGACCGGCCCCGGTGACGGCGGCGGACACGGGCAACCCCTGACGGCCCGGCCGCCCACGCCAGGGGGACGATGTCCACGTGGAGAGGGGTGTCCACCTCGTCCCCATGGGACAAGCCTCGCGCCACGCCTCCGAGCGGACCGGTTCCTCGTGGCTCGCCCGCGTCAGTCCCTTCGTCGCGTCACTGAGGGGCTATGACTCGACGCGCCTGAAGAAGGACCTGGTGGGCGCGCTCACGGTGACGGCGCTGCACATCCCGGAGGGCATGGCGTATGCGCAGCTCGCCGGTCTGCCACCGCAGGCGGCGCTGTACTCCACACCGGCGGCGCTGGCGCTCTACGCGCTGTTCGGCAGCTCCCGGCAGCTCATCGTCGCGGTGTCCGCCAGCGTGTCGGTGCTCTCCGCCGCCACGGTGGGCGCGATGGCGCAGCAGGGCTCGCCGCGCTTCGTGGCCCTCACCGCCGCGCTGGCGCTGATGGCGGGCGCCGTCGCGGCGCTCGCGGGCGTGTTGAAGCTGGGCCGGATCGCGCAGTTCTTCTCCGCCTCCGTGCTCAGCGGCTTCGTGTTCGGGCTGGCGCTCATCATCGCCATCAAGCAGGTGCCGAAAATCCTGGGCATCGAAGGCGCCAAGGGCGGCTTCTTCGAACGGCTGGGATTCATCTTCACGCACCTGGGACAGACGCATGTCCTGACACTCATCGTGGGCGCGGCGAGCATCGCGGCGCTGCTGCTGTTGGGACGGCTGTCCAAGCGCATCCCCGCCGCGCTCGCGGTGCTGGTGCTGGGCATCGTCGTCTCCGCCGTGCTGCACCTGGACGCGAAGGGGGTGGCCATCGTGGGCCCCATCCCCTCCGGGCTCGTGTCACCCCAGCTCCCGCACGGCGTGGGCCTGAAGGACCTGCTGGGGCTGCTGCCGGGCGCATGCGGCATCGCGCTGGTGGCGTTCGCGGAGGCCATCGGGCCCGCGCGCATGTTCGCCGCGAAGCACGGCTACGAGGTGGACCCGAACCGGGAGCTGGTGGGTCTGGGCGCCGCGAACCTGGGTGGCGGTCTGTTCCGGGGCTTCGGCATGGGGTGCAGCCTGTCCAAGTCCGCCGCCAACGACCAGGCAGGCTCCACCACGCAGGTGGCCTCGCTGGTGACCGCGGGCCTGACGCTGCTGGTGGCGCTCTTTCTCACCGGCCTGTTCCGCGCGCTGCCGGAGGCCACGCTGGGCGCCATCGTCGTGGTGGCCATCCTGGGGATGATGGACGTGAAGGAGCTGGTGCGGCTCTTCCACCTGCGTCGGGGAGACTTCCTGGGAGCGGGCGTGGCGCTGCTGGGCGTGCTCGCCTTCGACGTGCTGCCCGGGCTGCTCATCGCCGTGGGCGTGTCCCTGTTCCTCACCGTCTACCGCGCCAGCCAGCCGCGCATGAGCGAGCTGGGACGCGTGCCGGGGACGCTGGACCTGGCGGCCACGCACCGCGAGGCCTCCGCCATCACCCTGCCCGGCCTGCACGTCTTCCGGCCCGAGGAAGGGCTCTTCTTCGCCAACGCGACCTCCCTCCGGGACGAGGTGCTCACCCGCGTGCGCGACGCCGACGTGCCGGTGCGGGAGGTGCTGCTGGACCTGGAGCTGACGGACGACCTGGACGTGCCGGCCGCGGACATGCTCGCGGGCCTGCACGAGGACCTGTCCCACCGGGGCATCACGCTGGCCCTGGCGCGCGTGCACCGGCCGACCTGGCGGATGCTGGAGCGCACCGGCGTGCTGGCGAAGGTGGGCCCCGAGCACATCTACCCGCAGGTGGCCGCGGGCGTGGAGGCGTGGATGGCGCACCACGAATCCCAGGCGTGGCAGGAGTGGCGCCTCATCCGCGACGGGCTGTATCTGCTCCGCAGCCGCGTGGACGAAGCGGGCGCGGGCCTGCACGGAGAGGAGCGCCACCGGCAGGAGGACCTGCTCGTCCGCCTGGATGAAGCAGACAGGCGGATGCGGGAGTTGCTGAACCACCTGCCGCATGCACCTTCCGGGGACGACGACCCCCGGGGCACCCGGCACTGAACGCAACAGGGGCCGTGCGGACCACCGCAAAGGACGCCCGTCCGCGACCCGGGGACGGCGCGCGCGCTGGAAGCAGGCCGCACCTTGCACGGCAGTCAAACCGCGGAAGGGGGCAACACATGGCGAGCGCTGGCAAGAAGCCCACGGGCAATGGCAATGGACACGGCAAGCAGGGCAAGGGCAAACCCAACATCCTGGTCATCTGGGGCGACGACATCGGCTTCTGGAATGTCAGCGCCTACAACCAGGGGATGATGGGTTACAAGACGCCCAACATCGACCGCATCGCGAAGGAAGGCGCGTTGATGACGGACTGCTACGGCCAGCAGAGCTGCACCGCGGGCCGCGCGGCGTTCATCACGGGCATGAACCCGCTGCGCACGGGGCTCACCACCATTGGCATGCCGGGGGCGAAGTACGGCCTCCAGGACTCCGACCCCACCATCGCGGAGATGCTCAAGCCGCTGGGCTACACCTGTGGCCACTTCGGCAAGAACCACCTGGGTGACTCCAATCCCTACCTGCCGACGGTGCACGGGTTCGACGAGTTCTTCGGCAATCTCTACCACCTGAACGCGGAGAACGAGCCGGAGTGCCCCGACTACCCGAAGGACCCGGCCTTCAAGGCGCGCTTCGGGCCGCGCGGCGTGCTGCACACGCACGCCACCGACCGCAACGACGTGACCGAGGATCCGCGCTGGGGCATCGTGGGCAAGCAGCGCATCGAGGACACCGGCGCGCTGACGACGAAGCGCATGGAGACGGTGGACGGCGAGTTCCTCAAGGGCACGCTGGACTTCATGGAGCGCGCGGTGAAGGAGGGCAAGCCGTTCTTCCTCTGGCACAACACCACGCGCTGCCACGTCTGGACCTACCTCCAGGAGAAGTACAAGAACGCGACGGGCTACGGGCTCTACGCGGACGCGATGCGGGAGCTGGACGACATCGTCGGGGTGCTGCTCAACAAGCTGGATGAGCTGGGCATCGCGGACAACACGATGGTGGTGTTCTCCAGCGACAACGGCGCGGAGAAGATGGGCTGGCCGGACGGCGGCAACAGCCCCTTCCGCGGCGAGAAGGGTTCGACGTGGGAGGGCGGCGTGCGCGTGCCGTGCGTGGTGCGCTGGCCGGGCGTGGTGGAGCCGGGGCGCGTCATCAACGACATCTTCGCGCATGAGGACTGGATGCCCACGATGGTGGCGGCGGCGGGCGGCGCCACGGACCTCGTGGAGAAGTGCAAGCAGGGCTACAAGGTGGGGGACAAGACCTTCAAGGTCCACCTGGACGGCTACGACATGAACGCGCTGCTGGCCGGCACGGCGCCGGGCAATCGGCACGAATTCATCTACGTGCTCGACAGCGGCAACCTCGCGGCCGTGCGGTACAACGACTGGAAGATCATCTTCAGCTACCAGGACGGCGAAGGCCCGGACATGTGGTTCAGCGGCAAGCGCTTCAATCCGGCGTGGCCCTACCTCATCAACCTGCGCTCGGATCCGTTCGAGTACGGGCCGCACTCCGGCATGTACACGTCATGGTACGGCGAGCGCATGTTCACGTTCGTGCCCGCGCAGATGCTGGTGAAGCAGTTCGCGGAGAGCCTCATCGAGTTCCTGCCCAGTCAGGCCCCGGGCAGCCTGAGCATCGGGCCGATGAAGGAGCGCGTGAAGGAGAAGATGAAGGAGGCGCGCAAGCATGAGAGTCATCCGACCATCGGGGACCAGGTGATGTCACTGGCCAACGAGGTGGAGCAGTTCATCCACCGCTTCCAGCAGTCGCACACGTAGCGACGGGTTCTTCGCGGGCGGTGACGGGATGGCGCCGTCACCGCCCGTGAAGCCAGACGGCAACCACGTCCATCTCCAGAGGGCGCGCGACTGATACGATTCCCGGCCGCGATGACCTCTGAGCGTACTCACACATTTCAGCGACCCGTTGGGGGCCCCCTGCGTGTTGACCTCATCGTGCTGTGCGTGACCCTCCTTGTGACGGGTTGCAATGGGGGCGAGACGATAGCGGGACGTGGCGGCTCCCGGATGTTCCGTCAGCGAGCAACCTACGCGTCGGATGCGCATGGGACGCGTCACCGGAATCCTGAAGCAGAGAACGCCAGCCCCGGCGAGGGAGAGGGCGGCTCCCGGATCCAGGGCAGTCAACCGAAGCGGCTGCCTCCGGGAACGGCTCTCATTGGCACGCATCCCGGTGAACTGTCCCGGCAAGCGGTGGAGTTGGGACTCTTCGAGGTCGATGCCTTCGAGAAGTTGCTCGTGCGGGCCGGAATCGATGACCTGGACGAGCTGCCGGTGCGGCGCAATCCATTCACGCCCGATGATGCAATCGAGGTGTTGGGACGGCTGCTCGAAAAGCCCGTGACGCTGGGCACCTTCCCACCTCGCATGGCGGCAGGCTTCCTGTTGCGGGAAGTGTTGGAGCGCGGCGAAGTCTCGCGCGAAGAGTTGCTGCGTCGGATGAGGCGCTTCGCACGCGAGCAGGTGGCGGTGCTCCGTCCGGACGGATACCTCGCATGGGCGCTCGACGGGAGCACCCAGCAGAAGGTCGTCCCCATCCAATGGAAGGATGGAGCGTTTCGCTCAGGCCACTTCGAGTTGGGTCGTTTCTACAGTGGACGAGGCGGTGTCTTCCGCCATGTAGATGGGCAGCTTCGCTCCGTGGACGGTCCGCCCCTGGCCGAGGTCTACGACGATGCGGATGTCATCAACCGTTCGCTGGACGGTGCCGAGGATGCACTCAAGGAACTGGCGCTCGCCCTGGGCGGATTGCTCTCGCGCTCACCGGGGGAAGCGCTCGCATCGCTGCAACACCTGCCAACAGGAGTAGTCGCCCTCATCAGATCGTCGCCGGAGTATCTGGAGCGATTCCAGTACATGACGGTGGGCGAGCAGATTCGAGAGGTCGCCCGGCTGACGACGAGCGTCATCGTCACCTGGGGCGCTGCTTCCGCCACGACGCGCGCGGTGAAGGGGTTGATGGTGGGCACGGAAGCCACCGTCCCGGTGCTCTCCCTCTCCGCCGAGGGTGCGCTCGCACTGGAGCGCATCGCAGTCCCCACGGGAAGCACGGCGGCGGTGTTGAGCGGGGGGCCCGGGGCGGCCGTCATCCTTCAACGGGCCCATACGGCCACGCAGAGCGCGACACCTCCGTCGGGTCCCGGCAGATGGAGCCCCTCCAATGAATCCATGTCCGCGCGAGCCAGGCGCTACCAGGAGCAGATTTCGGAGCACTCCGCCGACGAGGCCTATTGGGTGGACGGAGTGAAGTTCGACGGATTCAAGGACGACGTGCTACTGGAGGCCAAGGGTCCGGGCTATGCGAACATGTTCCTCGACAACCTCAAACCCAGGGTCTGGTTCGAGAAGTCGGGAGCCAAGGCCCTTGTCGAGCAGGCGCAGCGACAGCTCAGGGCCGCCAGGAGCTCGGGCACGCCCATCCGGTGGCACATCGCGGAGCAGCCCACGGCGGATGCTCTCCGGAGGCTGTTCAAGGACAAGGAAATCCACGGGATTGAAGTCGTCTTCAGTCCGCCGATGCCGTGAGGAAAGATAGAAACGTGGACGAGACCTACTACGCAGGGGCCTACTGGGGACCAAGGAAGGAGTCGCCGGAAGAGTGCGCACTGCGCATGGCCAGCTTCCTGGCCGCCCTGCCCGGAGTCGACCCTTCATTCGCGTGCTGGTTTCGGCCCGGCAGGTCTCGAAAGGAGGCGCTGAAGCGTCCCATCGAGCCCAGCCTCACGGAGTTGGAGAAACTCGTCGTCCGAGGCAAGGACCGCGTGTTCGAGGATCTGGGCTTCCGCGTGAGCGGCTGGAACGGGGTGGCGGACGACCACGACGCGACCGGCTTCGACATCCAATGCGGTAGCCATACCGATGTCGTGAGCAATACGTGCGTCTTCACCCTGCCCGGCAGGGGCCCCAACGCGGAGCGGATCTTGAGCGCATCAGTCCTGGCAAGGCTGATGCGAGAGACAGCCATCGCCTGGGAACCTGATTGGGGCGTGGCCATGTCACATGCGCATCGCGACCTGGTGGAACCCCATCGCGTTCAGCGGGCGCCATACATTGGATGGGTGACGTACCTCTCCCGGCACAGGGGCGCGGTCCCTCCACTGCCAGCGCCTATCCGCATTGAACCCGTCCAAGACAAGGGCTCACTCATCATCCTGACCCCTGAGCCATTCACGGCCAACAACCCGGATCACGTCGCGCTGGCCGAGCGGGCACGGGAACGGATGCAGCAGGCTGGTTTGTTGAACCCGAAGTCTCCACTGTGAAGACCCTTCGTTCGCTTCATCAGGCCCATAGGAGAGGCCCAGCATCCTGGCTCAGGTTGCTGGGGTTCTCCTACGCGGGCTTCCGCCTACCTGCAAACGGAGCTGTAGACGGGCGTGACCACCAAGTCGCCGTGCTCCACCTTGGTCACGACGGTGCCTTGAAGGGCGCCCGCCACGGCACGCGCGGTGAGGTTGACACTGAAGGGGCCTGTCACGTCCGCACGGAAGATGAACTTGCAGCCGCCAATCCATGAGGCATCCGGCACCGGGGCCCGGGTGCCGTCCGCGCACCCAAACGGCATGAAGCCGAGCTGGGCGTAGTTGCTGGTGTAGCGGTCCTTCTCCGCCATGTACGACTGCTCCGCTGTGTAGAGCGCCTGGATACCGAATGTCCCCTCGCGCAACTGGGCATCACAGACGAACGACTGCGCCGGAAGGCACTCCGCCGCATCGACGTAGCGGCGCACGCCGTTGCGCTCCAGCCAGTGGAGGATGCCAGAAACCGGGTGCGTCCCAATCTGGAGCTTGATGCCCGCGGCCGGCGTCCCCGCCGCCCCCTGCGCCACCGCGGTGAAGGACGGGGACGGATATGGCGTGATGGCGGTGACCTTGTAGGCGAAATGGCAACCCGACACCCAGCCTGGACCCGGCACGGGTGCACGCGTGCCATTCGCGCAGGCCGCAGGGGCGAAGTCGGCGAAGGCCAACTGCGCCATATCCCCTGTGAAGAAGTCCCGCTCCCCGAAGTACGCCATCTCCGCCGCGTAGAGCGACTTCATCTCCCGGATGCCCTCGCACTCCACCGTGCCGCAGTCCACCGGGGTGGGAGCATCCGCCCAGGCGGGCACCGCCACCACGAACGCTCCCACGCACAGCCATCGCTTCAGGTTCAGCTTCATGGTTCGAAAACTCCTTGGGTTCGGGGACGGGACATTCCCGCGTCGCCGGTTGGACACTCTGCCTCCATTCCCAGGTCCATCAATCATTGCCCGACACACCCGCCGGCCCCCGGAGCGAGTGTCATTGCCCGCCCCACGTCGGATCTTGTCCTCGGAGGACCGTGCGTCCTCCGGGGGCCATGCCATGCACAGGGACGAAGACCTCAGCGGTTCCGCCGTGGCTCCGGACACCGGGCCCACCACCGACACCTCCCAGCGGCCCGGCCGCGCCCCCTCCCCGGACATGGTCTGGGTTCCCGGCGGCACGTTCTGGATGGGCTCCGACCACCACTATCCGGAAGAGGCCCCCGCCCATCAGGTGACCGTCTCCGGCTTCTGGATGGACAAGCACACCGTGACCAACGAGCAGTTCGCCCGCTTCGTGGAAGCCACCGGCTACGTCACCGTCGCGCAGCGCCCGCTCAACCCCGCGGACTACCCTGGCGCGTCCCCGGAGACGCTCGTCCCCGGCTCGCTCGTCTTCCAGAAGGCGAAGGGGCCCGTGGACCTGAGCAACGTGGCGAACTGGTGGAGCTACCTCCCCGAGGCCTGCTGGAAGCACCCGGAGGGCCGCCGCTCCTCCGTGAAACACCGCCGCGACCACCCCGTCGTCCACATCGCCTATGAGGACGCGGAGGCCTATGCCACCTGGGCCGGCAAGGCCCTCCCCACCGAGGCGGAGTGGGAGCGCGCCGCGCGCGGTGGCCTGGACCGCAACGAGTTCTGCTGGGGCAATGACTTCACCCCCCACGGGGAACACCGCGCCAACACCTGGCAGGGCTACTTTCCCTGGCAGAACCTGCGCGAGGACGGCCACGAAGGCACCTGCCCCGTCGGCGCCTTCCCGCCCAATGGCTACGGCCTGCATGAGATGGCCGGCAATGTCTGGGAATGGACCTCCGACTGGTTCCAGGAGCGCCACCAGGGCAACAAGGGCAAGGCGTGCTGCATCCCCGTCAACCCGCGCGGCCCCGCCACCCCCAAGGGCAGCCAGGATCCCTTCACGCCCGCCGTGCCCATCCCGCGCCGCGTCCTCAAGGGGGGCAGCCACCTGTGCGCGCCCAACTACTGCCGCCGCTACCGCCCCGCGGCGCGCTCGCCCCAGGCCGTGGACAGCGGGGCCAGCCACATCGGCTTCCGCTGCATCGTGCGGCCTCCCACCCCGTAGCCGCTACGCATTGCCAGCCCGAGGCGGGACCGGGTCCTCCCGGTCCACGGGGAAGCGCGGCGGCACCACCACCGTGGCGAACACCAGGCCCAGCACGAGCTGGAGCGCCACCAGCAACACGTCGAACAGCCGGGCGTTCGCGCCCGCGCCTCCCGCGCCCAGCAGCGCGACGAGGGCCTGCGTTCCGACGAACCCCGGCGCCAGTTGCAACAGCCCCGGCATGATGACGGTCATGGGCATCCGGTCCTTCCCGCGCCCGTAGAGCAGCCCCGCCACCCCCAGCACGAACGCGGACACCAGCGGACTGCCCCTGTCCCCGAGCACCGCCTTCGTCGCCGCCTGCGTCGCGTAGGCGAGCAGCACCCCACAGACGATCCACCCCACGTCCCGAGGCCGTCCGGACATGCACACCGCCAGCGCCACGCCGCCAATGCCTACCAGCACCAGCGTGACCAACGGCGGCAGCGCCTGCGTCGCGAAGTGGGGTGGCAATGGCCCGGCGAAGCTCCAGAGCGTCCCCGCCGCCGTGATGCCCACCCCCATCATCATGAAGCGCAGCAGGCCATAGGTGAGCCGGGGCAGGCCCGCCTCCACCGACTCCGTGGCCAGCTCCAGCGAGCCCAGCGTCACCACCATCGCGGGCACCAACAACGTCGCGCCTCCGAACAGGGCCCGCACGGCGTCGAACGCCGGCAGGACGAGCGTGAACCCGAACGCCACCAGCGTGCCCAGGAACGCCGCCACGAAGCTCTTCTGCAAATCCATACGCTGCGAGCGCAACGTGCCGAAGTGGATGACGCCCGCGATGACACCCACCACGAACGCCACGCCCATCTCCAGCCACGCCCCACCCACCCGGGCGGCGACCGCCGCGCCGTAGACCCCGTACGCCAGGAACACGAGCCATTCGGGATACGGCGAATGCGTGGCCAGGATGCGGTCCAGCTCCGCCCGGGCGTCGGGCAACCGCACACCGCCTTCCGCGATGGCGTCCGCCAGCCGGAGGAGCGCCGCGGCCCGGCCCAGGTTCCAGTGCGGATTGAAGGGCAGCCGCGCGAAGGCCACGCGGGGACGCCGCGCGGACACCACCTCCGTCATCGCCAGACTCTGGAGCGTGAAGACCTCCACCTGGAGGCCCCAGGCCTTCGCCGCCCGCTTCACGCGCACCTCCACCAGCAGCGACGGCTGATAGGCCAGATGCAGGGCCCGCGCGAGGTCCAGCAGGAAGGCCGACGCGGCCTCCTCGTCCACCGGCACGTCCAAGGGATGTTCCCGTCTCATTTCGCCTCCGCGTCGCTGTCGTCGCCCGCGCCGGCCTCGCCCGCCGTCTCCCGCTTGTCGATGAGCGCGAAGCTGGCGCCAATCAGCACGGTGGCCTGGAAGTAACGGACCTGGTGGCTTTGCACGGGCGTGGACAGCCCTGTCTGCTGGAGCGCCACCGACAGCCGGTCGGTGCGCTTGCGGCCCCACGCGGCGTCGGTGCCCAGCGTGAAGCGCGAACGGCCCACCCGGAAATGGAAGCCCGTGGATGCGTGGTACAGGTCCCACCCCGCGAGCGAGGCATTGGTCCCCGGCGTGCTCGCCTGCGCGCTGAAGTCCGTGTGCCCGCTCAGGTACGCCCGCACCTTCGCCCCCAGGCGCTGCTCCAGCCCCAGCGCCACGTTCACCACGGGCGCGAGCGCGAGGTCGAAGTCCGGGTCGATGACCTCCGACGAGTCCCTCGGAACGAAGGGAGCGCTGTCCACGAGCGTGAAGGGCGCCAGCCGGGCGAAGCCCTCCACGGACAGGTGCACCGTGGAACGACCGAACGTCCGGCTCACGCCCAGCGCCGCGGACCACGGATTGCGGAAGTGCCCGGACAGCCCGTCCTGGAAGTCGAACACCGACGCCGGCGCCGAGCCGGTGTCGAACCCCTGCGTGACGAGGGAGCGCTGATAGCCCGTCGAGCCCAGCCCCCAGAGCCCCGCGCTCGGCGTCGTCACCGTCACCCCCACCGCCCACGGCGCCTGCTGGTAGCAGATGCCCAGCTTCAACAACAGACGGAGGTGCTTGAGCTGGACGTCACGCCCCAGCGTCGCCAGCAGGCGCTGTCCCGCGTCGCCGGAGCCCTCGGCGAGCACCTGGAGGCGCAATTCCTGCTCACGGAACGCGAGGAAGGGACTGAGGCCCACCCCCAGGTGCTTGCCCACCGGCAGGGCCCACGTCAGGCCTGCCCAGATTTCACTCACGGACTGCTCCAGGAGCACGTCGGTGGACAGGGCATCCATCCCGCTCACACCCGCCAGGTCCGTGCCCGTATGAGCGCCGCGCGCCTCCAGTTCGTAGGAGAAGCCCTGCCGCGTGAGCAGCGAATAGGCCAGTTGGGACCTGCCCAGGAAGCCGAATCTCAGCGAGCCCGCGACCATCGAAGGCAGCGCGCTCACGTCGGACATGCCCAGGTCCCTGCCCGGTCCCCGCCCATCCACCACGGAGAGGCGCGTGTATTCGTACACGCTGCCCGTGAGCTCCAGCTCCGGCGCGCTCAGCAATCCCAGGGCCCCCGGGTTGTAATAGACAGCGCTGATGTCGTCCGGGTTGCCCACGAACGCACCGCCCAGCAGCCACGCGCGGTTGCCGAACTGCCGCGTGTTGTAGTGCGCGTCCTGCGCCAGCGCCGACGCCGACAGGAGCATCCCCGCCGCCAACACCGCTCCCCTGCCCCGCGGGCTCGCGCACGGCATGGCTTCAGTGCACCGGAGGAGGCCGGAGGTCCGCCTCCGTGACAGGCTCCCGGGGCCCCTCCTCGGCCAGGAAGGCCCGCACGGCCGCGCCCACGGTGGGATAGAGGCGCTCCTTCCCCAGTTGGGCGAGCAGCCCCGAGCGCCGCAGCATCGAGCGCATCGGCGCCCGTGCCTGCGCCACCACGAGCACGATGCCTTCGCCTTCCAGTTCGTGTCGCAGCTTCTCCAGCCCCTCCGCCGCGGTGACGTCCAGGTCGAACACGGAGGACGCATCCAGGACGAACCACTTCACCGGGACGCGGGACTCCGCCACCAGCCTGCGCACCTGTTCGCGCAGGAAGCGGGCGTTGGCGAAGAAGAGGGGCGCATCGAAGCGATAGACGACGAGCCCGGGCACCGTCTCCGCGTCCGCGTGGCCCTCCACGTCGTGCCAGCCGGGCACGCCCTCGCGCTCGCCCAGGACGGCGTCGTGGGGATGGGCCGCGCGGCGGATGAGGTCCACCAACGCCAGCGCCACCGCGATGAGGATGCCTTGCAGGATGCCCAGCAGCAGCACACCCAGCATCGTCACCACCGCGAGCACCGCCTCCACCGGCCGCACCCGCCACAGCCGGATGATGGGCTGCACCTCCAGCAGGTACACCGCCGCGACGATGACGATGGCTCCCAGCGTCACCAGCGGCAGCTTCGCCAGCAGTGGCGTGAAGAACAGCGTGAACACCAGCACCACCGCCGCCGCGCCCACGCCCACCAACTGCGTGCGGCCCTTCATGGACGCGTTCACCGCCGTGCGCGAATCGCTGCCCGTCACCGGGAACCCCTGTGTGAGGCCCGTCAACAGGTTCGCCGCCGCCTGTCCGAAGAACTCCTGGTTCGCGTCCAGGCGGTAGCCGAAGCGGTCCGCGTAGATGCGGCCCGTGAGCACGGAGCTCGCGTAGTTCACCAGCGCGAGGCTGAACGCCGCGGGCAGCAGCGCTCGGAAGTCCGCGAAGCCCACTGAAGGCAGTCCAAAGGCAGGCACCGCCGCGGAGATGCTCCCCACCACCTTCATGCCCCCGTGCTCCAGTTCGAACACCGAGGCCGCCGCCGTGGTGAGCACCACCATCACCAGCGGCGCGGGCCAGCGCGGCAGGAAGCGCCGCATCGCCACCAGCGCCGCGACGATGCCCAGGCCCATCAGCAGCGTGGGCACGTGCGTGCGGCCCACGTTGGAGGCCACCTCCCAGAGCTGCCCCGCGAACTCGTTCGACTTGCGCTCCAGCCCCAGCATCCGCGCCAACTGACTGCCGATGATGATGAGCGCCGCGCCGTTGATGTAGCCGATGAGGATGGGCCGCGACAGGAAGTCCGCGAGCGCCCCCGCCCGGCACAGTCCCCCGATGAGGCTGATGCCTCCCACCATCAGCGCCAGCAGTGCCGCGAGCGACGCCAGCCGCTCCGGGCCTCCCCCCGCCACCACGGGGGCCAGCGCGGTCGCGGTGAGGATGGCGGCGCCTGCCTCTGGCCCCAGGAGCAGGTGGCGCGACGGGCCGAACAGCGCGTAGGCCAGCATCGCGAAGACGCCCGCGTACAATCCTGCCACGGGGCGCACGCCGACGATCTGCGCGTACGCCAGCCCTTGCGGGATGAGCATGGCCCCCACGGTGAGCGCGGCCAGCGCGTCCGCGCGCAGCCACCGCTTCGAATACGTCCGTGCCTGCTCGACGCCAGGAAGCGCGCGCCGCAGGACGTGGCCGAGCGTGTCCGATGACAGCTTCATGACCCGTCCCCTTCCGGCACCCGCCCCGGTGCCCGCTTCAAGCCCGTGTGCGCGCTCCCGCGGTCAGGGTGAGGACGCACGCGGCCCCAGGCATCGCCCGCCCGGCCATATGCGCGTTCAAGCGTGGGCCCGCCTGCCCGGCGGCAGCGATGTCCCGCCTCCGCGCTCGGACTTCAGGTGGCGCTGGTTCCAGATTTGATACGGCAGCAGCGCCAGGGTGCGCACCACCAGGTACAGGCCCATGATGCCCAGCAGGGTCTTCATCGGGTAGGTGCTGCCGCCCAGGCAGAAGGCGAAGGCCGGGTTGCCGAAGACGGCGGAGATGGCCAGCGCCGTACTGTCCTGCGGCCGGGGCCTTCCCGCCAGATGCCCCATCGCCGCCGAGCCCAGCGTCACCACGAGCATCGCGACGAAGCCCCAGAAGTGGAGGTTCTTCAACAGCGGGAGGCCGGCGACGATGAGCAGCAGCACCACCACCACCAGCGCGACGTTGAAGAAGAGCTTCACGGGCTTGAGCAGCCGCCGGGCCCAGGCAGGCGACAGCTTCTGGAGTCCAACCCCCAGTGCGAAGGGCACGAGGAACGGGAGGATGACCCTGGCCAGGAGGACCCGGTAAGGCGGCGGCTGGATGGCCACCGGGAACAACTGCCCCAGCAGCGTCAGCGACAGCGGCAACATCACGATGGCGATGAGCGACAGGGTGACGGACAGCGCCAGGGCCAACGGCAGGTTCCCCTTCTGCTGGGAGATGAGCTTGAGCGACATGGGCAGCCCCGGGCAGAACGCCATCAACGCGATGACGCCCGCCGCGACGGGTTGCACTGGAAGCAGCGCCCTGGCCACGACCACGGACAGCACCGGCACCGCCACCAGCGACACCAGCAGCCCCCGCTTGAACGCCGGCTGACGCGCGCCCCGGCCCAGGTCCTCCAGGTGCCACGCCAGCCCCTGGGTCAACCCCAGCGCGACGATGAAGCTCGGCACCAGGAGACCGATGAGGGTTTGCAGAACCTGCATCAGCGCCCCTCAGGGAAGATGCGCTTCCAATCCTGACGCATGCTGACCACCGTCCAGCCCCCCGCGCGCGCGGCCTTCAGCGAAGCGTCGTTCTTCTCTTGATAGGCGAACTCGCGCTGCGCGTCGTCGTGGTTGATGAGCAGGGTGAAGCCCGCGCGCGGCTGCTCCTTCGTGTACTGGAGCATCTGGATGTCCCCGCCCGAACGCACGTTGCCCGCGGCGAACACCGGCCGTCGCCCGATGTGCTGCCCGATGCCCACCGGCTTGCCCGCCTTGTCATTGATGTGGTCCACCTTCGCCTCGCGCCGCAGCACGGGGTGGCCGCCCTGGTCGTCGAAGTGCTCCTTCAGGTCGCTGCCGATGACCTGTTGGGGCGGGATGCCGTAGGTGTCCTCGGAGATGACGCGCATGAAGTCGGTGCCGCCGCCGGAGCTGATCCACGTCTGGAAACCGTGGGCGCGCAGGTACTGGAGCAGCTCCAGCATGGGCGCGTAGGCAAGCTGCGTGTACGGCACGCCGAACTTCGGGTGGCGGGCGGTCTTGAAGAAGGTCCGCGCCTCCGCGGCGAACTCCTCCTGCGTCTTGCCCTTGTGGGTGGCCGCGAACAGCGCCATCAACTCAGGCTCATCCATCGTTGAAAGCAGCGCGAGGTCCCCCTCCAGCACGGCCTTGAAGGGCTGCTTGAGCGCGAGCGACGCATCCTCCTTCACCAATGCCTTGACCTGCTCCTTGAGGAAGGCGCCCTGCACCACGGGCTGCTCCTGCCAGAGCGTGCCGTCGTTGTCGAAGGTGGCGATGCGCTCTTCCGGTGGGATGAAGCCAGGACTGCCTTCGGTGGTGGAGCGGGTGACGAAGTCGATGATGGACTGCTTCACCGGACCGTCGTTCCAGGACCGTAGCGGATCCGCCGCGAGCGCCTGGACCGGGACCGCGACCAGCAACGTGAGCGCCCAGAGCAGGCAGACGGATCCTGCCGAGCCATTCCGCACGAATCGAGTCACGGTCGCCTCCCCTTCACGCAATCCCAGACACCGACCCCAGGAGGGTGGGCCCGGAATGGAGACTTCACAACGCGGCGTGGAGGGGACGTGGGAAGGGCCTGCTGTGCCCGTCCGCGTGAAGGGTGCCCCTCGAGGGGGCGTTGCCGGCATCGTCGGCCTGCCCTCCGAAAAAGCGATGACGCAGGTCCTGCTCGGAAGCCGCCCCCGCCCCGGTGGCGGGAGCTTCCGTCCTCTGTGCGAAGAAAGAAGCGGCGCAGCACAGGCCCCCCATGAGCCCGAGCAGCTTCCAGCGTGTGCGAGCTCCCGCCATGTGCTCTCCCCGCCTGCGCTGCGCCCGGGATGAAGCTGGTGAGGAAGTGGGGGCCGCGCACATGGGCCCAGGAGTCGCAGGACTCTGTCCGCTGACGAGGCTCGCTGCCTGCTTCAGACCAGCTCCCGGCGGCGCAGGGCCCGCCACTCCATGACGGCGAGGACGATGAGCACGAGCACCAGCAGGAGGAACGCACCGTTCCACTGCGTGCCGGGGATGCCGCCCAGGTTGACCCCCAGCAGGCCGGTGATGAAGGACAGGGGAAGGAAGACGCCGGAGATGATGGTGAGCAGGTAGAGGATGCGTTGGCTCTTGTCGTCCTGCCGGGCCTTCTCGTCCTCATGGAGGACGCGGGCGCGCTCGACCAGGGCATCCAGCTCCTTGAGCAGGGAGCTGGCGCGCTCGGCGCTCTGCCGCATCCGAGGCTCCTGCACGGCGAGCCACGCCACGTCCAGCAGACCGACCCGCACGATGGCGTCGCGGGCGAGTGAGACGAAGCGGCGCTGCTCCAGCAGACCGCGGCGCAGCCTGCGCAGGTGCTGGGCGATGACATCCTCCGGGAGACGCTCCTCGAAGCGGCCCTCCAGGTCGGACAGGGCGTCGTCGAAGTCGGTGAGGCGCAGGGCGGTCTCCTCGAACGCGGCGTTGGCGAAGGCGAGGAACAGGTCCGCACCCCGGGGGCCATGACCCTGCGCGAGCCTGTGGCGCAGCAACACGATGGCGGGCTGGTCGGCGTAGGCGAGGGTGACGCAGTGCTCGGACGACATCCAGGCGCGCAGCGTCCTTGTGGGAGCCCCGGTGCGCACGGCATCCGGATGCTGCATGAGCAGGATGAGCTGGTCGCCCTGGACGACGTCGGTGCGCACCCGTCCCACCTCCCCGAGCAGGATGTCGCGGACTTCCGGAGGCAGGGGGAAGGTCTGCTCCAGCACGCGGGGCAGGTCTGGGAGATCCGGGGACAGGTTCAGCCAGAGCGCGCCATCCGAAGGCTTCCAGTCCCGGACCTGCTCCAACGGCAAGGGACGCGCTCCGCCCCCTCTATCGAGCAGGAGCGCGAAGGCACTTTCGACCCCATCCATGTCCGCCTCCACGCGTGGCAGGAGATGCCCTCAACCCTGCGCATCCAACGCGCGCGCCGCGACGCATCCCCGGCTGCTTCCTGCCGCTGCGGCATGACAGCCTTCCCCAGGACCCGTCCACCGGCTGACCTTGAATCTGGAGACTGACTGCGTCGCGGCAAGCAGTGGACAGCCCTCACGCGCAAGGCCGCCCCACCCGGCTTGCGCGCTCAAGCCTTGCGCCGGCGCCCCGACAGCACGGCCAGGGCCACGAGCGCGCTGCCGGTGCCCGCCATGGCCAGCAACGGCAGGCGCAGCCTGGCACCAAGCGCCTCCAGCACGCCCGCCGTGAACTCCCGACCCGCGCGATGAAGGGGCCGCCGCTCCGCCGAATCCTCCCGCCAGCGCGTGGCCTCGCCCGCGAGCGCGTCCCCCGCGCTCCGGATGGTCGAGGCGACACCGCGCTCCACGAGCTTCTCCACCGAGGCCACCAGTGCTTCGCCCGAAGCCACCGGGTGGGCTGCCAGTTCCTCGCGGAGGCCCACCGCCAATCCCCGCACCAGCCCCCGGCCGGCGCGCTCCATCAGCC
>NZ_RAVZ01000147.1 GCF_003611635.1 Corallococcus terminator
CCGTCGCCCGTCCCGAGGCACGTCCCCGCTTCCGTCCGTCCTGGGACCGCCGCCGTGTGGCGGGTTTCGCCGCGGCGGCCGCGGCCGTGGTGCTCGCCGTGCTGGCGGTGGTGCGGCCGTGGCGCGGAAGCGAAGCGCCCCGGGAGCTGCCCTTCGCGCTCGCCTCCGCGCGTCCCCTGGAGGGCCGGCCCAGCCACCCCGCGCTGGAGGGCTACCGCGCCCTGGCCACGATGCGCAGCGGCACGGCCGGGCGGACGGAGCTGGACCTGGCGAAGCTGGCGGCGCTGGAGCAGCGCGGGGACCAGCACGGGATCGCGACCGCGTACCTGGCCTCTGGCGACTTCGAGCGCGCGGAGCGCATCCTGGAAGGCTTGCCTCCGTCGCCGGCCGTCCAGGGAGACCGGGCGCTGGCGGCCCTGGGCCTGGGCCTGCCGGAGCGCGCGCTGAGGCTGCTGGATGCGGCGCTGGAGACCGCGCCGGATGATGCGCGACTGCACTGGAACCGGGGGCTCGCGCTCCAGGCCCTCTCGTTGGAGTTGGCCTCCGCGGCGGAGTTCCAGCGGGTGGCGCGGGCGAAGGAGCCGGGCTGGAGCACGGAGGCGGATGCTCGCGCGGACGGCCTGCGCGCCGGAGCGCTGGCGCGGCGCGACTCGTGGCTGGCGATGAACGCGGCCGGCATGGCCCTGGCGTTGGAGGGCACGCCGTATCCGTCCACGATGGCGCGTCGCAACCCGGACCTGGCGCGGCTGTACCTCTACCATGCGCTGCGCGCGGCGCCGTCCGCGGAGCGTGTGCGGGCGCTGCTGCCGCTGGCGTCGGTGCTGGACGAAGCCACCCGGACGAAGACGGCCACCGCCTACGTGACGCGCGTGGCGGAGGCGGACTTCGGCCGGCGCGGACCGCTGGCCCAGACCTACCGCGCGGTGCTGGAGGGCACGCAGACGCTGGAGGGCGCGAAGGCGGACGCGTATCTGGCGAAGCTGCGGCGCTCCAACGAGCGCGACCTGCTGCTGGGCGCGCTCCTGCTGCTGCGGCAGGAGGACCGGCACGTGGACGAGCTGGCCACGCTGGTGCGCCAGTCCGGCGAGCCCGCCTGGTACGAAGCGCCGCTCGCCCGGGGCCGGGCCCAGGCCGCGCTGGCCCGGGGCGACACGGAGACGGCGGAGAAGTCGCTCACGCAAGGCCTGGCGTCGTGCCGGAGCGCGGGCTTCCAGTACCGCTGCGTGGACCTTCAGCAGCATCTGGCCGCGCTCTACAACCGGTTGGACCGGCGCAAGGAGGCCGAAGGGCTGGCCCGGTCCGCGCTGGAAGAGGCGTTCCGGACCGATAGCTGGTTCCAGGAAGAGGTGCTGCTGTCGGACCTGGTGACGAGCGCGCGACTGAGCCACGCCCCGGCGCTGGCCCGCGCGTACCTGGACGAGTACGTCCAGCATGCACCGGACGACTGCGCGCGGCGTTCGGAGTACCACCACGCCCGGGCGCTCCTGGCGGTGGAGGACCTGGACGCGAAGGCGGCCCGGCGTGAAGTGCAGGACGCCATCGGCTGTCCCACCGCGCCCACGATGCTGGAGATCGCCGTCGCGGGCGACCTCTTGCGGTTGGAGGGCGGCACGGTGCCGGGCCGCGAGCTGGACCGGGTGCGTGAGCGCATCCGCGTCCTGCGAGACGACGCTTCCCTGTCGGCCGGTGACCGGCTGCTCCTGGATCATCTGGAAGGCCGCATCCTCATCGAGCGCGACCGCGAGACGGGCCAGCGGCTCCTGCGCGGCGTCATCACCGGCTCCGCGCTGAAGCGCTCCTCCGACATCGAGGCGCGCAAGGCCTGGTCGCACAGCCACCACGTGCTGGTGATGGACGCGGGGCGCGCGAAGGAATGGGACTTGGCGGTGGCGCTGCTCGCGGAGGAGCTGGATCGCACCGCGCCCACGTCCTGCCTGCTGGCGCTGGCGGGCCAGGATGAGCGGCTGCTCTTCGTCGCCCGCGGGCCGGACGGCAAGGCGGAAGGGCTGTACCTCAACGCCCTGAAGCGGCCCCTGCGCGAGGAGGTGCCGGGCGTGCCCGAGCGCCTGCGCCTGGTGGTGGCTGCGTGCGAGTCGGTGCGCGTGCTCGCGGAGCCCATCCTCCAGGGGCGCCCCGGGCTGCTGCCGCCGGACCGGGCCTGGAGCTACCTGGCCCCCGGAGGGCAAAGCGTCGCCGCGCCGGCCATCGCGCCCGCGCCCAAGCGGCTCCTGGTGTCGGACGTGGAGCCGCCCGCGTCCCTGGGCCTGCCGCGCCTGATGCCGTGGAAGGGCGTGGCGGGGCCCAACGACGTGCACCTGCGCGGGCGCGCGGCGACGCCCGAAGCGGTGCTCGCGGAGATGGAGGACGCCACGGAGGTGGAGCTGCACACGCACGGGCTCTCCGGCACCGGCCTGTCCGACGCGGCCTTCCTGGCGCTGTCCCCGGACGGGGCCGGCCACTACGCGCTGACCGCGGAGGACCTGGAGGGTCACACGCTCAAGGGGGCCCCGGTGGTGCTGCTGGCCGCGTGCGACGCGAATGTCGGAGCGTGGCGCTACCATGCCGTGTGGAGCCTGCCGTCCGCGCTCATCCAGGCGGGCGCGCGCGCGGTGGTGGCACCGTCAACCCAGGTGCCGGACGTGGAGGCCGGGGCCTTCTTCCAGTCACTGCTGGAGACCCTGCGTCGCGGCGTTCCACCCGCGCAGGCGCTCCGGGACACGCGGGCCCGGTGGCTGCGGCAGGGCAGCGCGAAGTGGGTCCAGGACCTGGTCGCGTTCGAATAGGCTCCGCTGTCCGCGAATAACGACGGCCCTGCGCGTAAGGGATCCGGGAGGATTCATGCACCAGCGTTGGAAGTCCGCAGTGGGAGCGATGGCAGTGGGCGTGGTCGCGTTGACGGCCGCGAGCGCCGGGGCCCAGAGCAAGGGTGTGAAGCTGGCGCCCCGCACGACGCCCGTCGCCAGTCCGGCGGCCCAAAGCAGTGGCTCCGTGGACGTGGCGGTGGATGAGGGCGCGGCGGGCACGAAGCTGTACCGGTTCGACCGCGGCAGCGGGAAGCTCACGCTGGTGAAGTCGCTCAGCAAGACGGAGGCGGCCAGCACCGTGTCCCGCTTCAAGGACCTCCAGGTCGCGCGGAGCCAGGCTCCCGCGTCGAAGCGCGATCTGGTCATCGCCGTCGCCCCGGAGGGCAAGCCCCCCAAGGGTGGGCCTCCGGGCGGCAAGGATCCCGACCCCATCATCGAGGCGGACTTCACCAGGCTCGACAGCGAGCTGGCGCGCCTGAAGCTGGACAGGGCGAAGGTGAAGATCGGCACACCGCAGGCGCGTTAGGGCCGGTCGGCCTGCGTCGGGAAGTCTGGGGGCCGCGGCTCCGGGGTGGTGGCAGGTGTCCTCGCCCCGGGGGGCCGCGGCCTTCGTGTTTGTGGATGCAGCCAGGCGCCCCCGTTCAGCCCGCGACGCGCGGAGTGTCTGCCCAGGCCCCCCGCCTGCATTCCCCGCACCCGTCACGCCTTGCCCCACGTACAACATGCTCACACTTTTCGTGCGTGAGGGGGCCAGGCTCGCCCGTTTGTCTTCGACGTCCTCCTCCGCCCGAACGACCAGCGGGTGTCGTCCGGCCAACCCGCGAAAGCAGGGGAGGGTGCACATGGGGATCATCGAAAACGGGCGTCGTCGTGGTGTCGTGGCGCGGTGTTCGACGTGGGGCGTGATGCTGTCGTTGGTGGGAGGCGTGATGGGGACGGGCTGTGGCCCCACCGCCCAGGAGCCCGCGCCTCCTGATCCGGCGGGCACCGTGAAACAGGCGGCCCTGAGCTACAACAGCCTGTCCTACAATGGCCTGTCGTTCAACGGACTGTCATTCAATGGCCTGTCGTTCAACGGGCTGTCTTTCAATGGCCTGTCGTCGGCGGAGTTCGCGGCGTGGTTCGAGGAGGATCCGGTGCTGGCCGACGAGGTCATGCACTACGTCATCCGCTGCGCGATACCGGAAGGACAGACGCGCACGTTCACCGACGGCCGGACGGAAGCGCGGCACACGTGGGCGGGCTCATTGGGATTGGCGCCGACCTGGGCCGGGGGCAAGCCGGCGACGGTGGCGGAACAGCAGCTCATCTCCGCGTGCCTCGCGGCGCACGCCAACCCGTTCGGCGTGAGCGTGCCCATCTCCGTGCAGGGCCGTGACGGGGCGGGGGTGACGATTCCCTCCACGCCCGCGGAGCTGGCGGAGTTTTCGAGGCCGGAGTCGTGCTTCTTCGGCAACCTCTTCCTGGGCCAGGGCGTCTACGCGGGCAGCCAGAATCCGCCGCTCGACGGGGCCCAGAGCACCACGCGCGCATGCGCGGTAGTGGATGGTTCCGGGATGCCGCGCCAGACGTGCGCGCCGCTCGTCTACGTGGGCAGTTGCGCGGCGTCGTGCACGCCGGATGGCACCTCCGGCCTGTCCTTCCAGAGCTGTTCGGTGGGGGGCGTCACCTACCAGCCGCTCACCACGCGCGTGCGGGACGCGGACCTGGCGGTCTGCGGAGATGGCACCTGCCAGGTGACGGAGGCGTGTGGCGCGTCCACGACGTACGACGCGTGCGCGGCCGACTGCGGAGCGTGTCCCTGACGCAGGGGCGCTGCTGCTTCAGCCGGTGTGGGAGCCCAGCCCGGAGGTCACGCCCGCGCGCAGCCGCTCGTGGAGCGCGTCGGTCAGCAGGTACCAGAACTGCACGTTGCCGAAGCTGAGGATGTCGCCGCCCTGGAGCGACACCTCACGCTGCCCGATGGTGCTGGCATTGACGAAGGTGCCATTGGTGGAGCCGAGGTCCCGCACGGTGCAGCGGGATTCGGCGCGGCTCCACCGCAGCTCCGCGTGCTGCTTGGAGACGGAGGCGTCGTCCAGCACCAGCTCGCAGTCCATCCTCCGGCCGATGCGCAGCGCATCCGAGTCCTTGAGGGTGGGCAGGGTGGCGACGAGCAGGTCGTCGAATTCGAAGAGCAGGGTGAGCATGCCCTGCTCGATGTCGCCCGGGTCCGCCATGCGGGTGGGGGCGAGCACGGCGGCGGACAGCTCCGCGGGCGGGCGCTGCACCAGGGCGAAGGGGCCCAGTTGATGCTGGAAGGTGCCCACGGGCAGGGCGGAGGCGAGGGCGCGCATTTCCTGGACGGACAACACGGCGGGCAGCCTAACGGGTCGGCCGTCGGGCGCACAGCCGTTACCGGACGATGGGGGTACGGCTTTCGTTGACCCGCTTGTCACTCGTTCCCTACATTGGTCGTTTCCAGGCGGCGGCCGGGTTCCAGGAGGGAGCCCCGGTCCCGGATTTCTGGGCAGCCAGGTGATGGAAGGAGCGGTGTCGATGAGCGGCGACAGCATCCCGATGACCCCCCACGGTTTGCGGAAGCTCAAGGACGAGCTGAAGCACCTCCAGTCCGTGGAGCGCGGGAAGATTTCGCGTGAGATCGAAGTCGCGCGGGCGCACGGCGACCTGCGGGAGAACGCCGAGTACCACGCGGCCAAGGAGAAGCAGTCCCACATCGAGGGGCGCATCCTGACCCTCGGCGACTGGATTGCCCGTTCGGAGGTCATCGACCCGGCGAAGCTGGGCGGCGACAAGGTCATCTTCGGGGCCAGCGTGGAGCTGAACGACCCGGAGACGGACAAGGCCATCACCTACCGGCTGGTCGGTGAGACCGAGGCGGACCTGAAGAAGCGGTGGATCGCCGTCACCTCGCCGGTGGCGCGTGCGCTCATCGGCAAGAAGGTGGGCGACGTCGCCACGGTGAACAGCCCGGGCGGCGTCCGGGAGCTGGAGGTCGTGAAGATCTTCTTCGAGGATCCGCAGGACGACGCTCCGCCCGCCGAAGGGTGATGCCTGGTCGTCCGGGTGTCTTCCGGGGGAGTGGGCATGGGCTCGCTCCCCCGGTTTCGTTTTCCGGGCGGCGTCAGGCCCACTTCGTAGGATGGAGGCTGGAAATCGCGTGAACCACCCGCTCGCCAGCCTCGTTGGACCCCTGAAATACGCCTGCCAGCGCGACTTCGCGCAGTTGGGCATCGTGAAGGACCTGCGCACCCTGATGGAGCGCACCCTGGCGGGGGCCAGCGGCGTGGACGCGCGCGCGCTCGATGACCTGCGAGCGGCCCTGCCTCATGTGGATCCCCCCGCGCCCCCGGAGCACCGCAAGGCGGCGCTGCGGCAGGTGCTGGGCGCGCTGAAGCTCAGCGGCGTGGCCCTTCCGGAGGAGCTGGAGCGGGTGGTCGTCACGGGGGAGCTCAATGCGGTGGCGGCGGGCTTTCCCCGGGCGCCGGAGCGTGCGCACGTGCTCGAGGGGGAGCTGGCCGCCGCGCTTCCGCGCCGGAGGGTGACGCCGCCTCAAGGGGTGGCGCAGGCGGGCCGGAACGTCGTGCCGCCCTGGAAGTCCCAGGAGCCGGTGGTGCCCCCGGTCGGCGGGGCTCGTGCTCCGGATGCGGTCGGCGGGGCCACCGGCCGCGCTGGGGCCGCACCGCCGCGCATGGCTGAGCCCTCGCCTCGTGGCAGCCGTCCCGCGGCCACCCGGGCTTCTGGCCCCAGCGGTGCGCCCGCGCGCGAGTCGATGTCCCGGACGGGCGTCGGCGCCGACCCTCGCAAGGGACTGCCCCCGGCGGAGGGTGCCGCTCCCGCCGAGAAGGGCAAGAAGAAGAAAAAGGCCAAGGCCGTGGGCGCCGAAGCGTCGCGCTCCGAAGCGAAGCTCCTGTCCATCGCGCCGCGCTCGGGCCCGCTGTCCGCGCCGCTCAAGACGCTGGGCAAGCGGCTGGGGCCGCGCCTCGTCGCCGTGCTGGACAAGAAGGGCCTGCGCCGCACGGGCGACATCCTGTTCCTGTTGCCACGCTGTTACGAGGACCGCCGCCGACTGCGGACCATCGCGGAGCTGATTCCCGGCGAGCGCGGCGTGACGGTGGGCACGGTGAAGACCGCGGACTTCGTTCCGGGGCGCGGTGGCAAGCGGATGTTCCGCGCCGTCGTGGGGGACCGCTCCGGCAGCATCGCCGCGACGTACTTCCACGCGGGGCCGTGGCTCAAGAGCCGCTTCTCCGTGGGCAAGCAGTTGGTGCTCTCCGGAGAGGTCCGCGCCTCCATGAACGGCCGGGAGATGGCCCACCCGGAGCTGGAGCCCGCCGAGGACCTGGAGTCCACGACGTCCGTCCACTTCCACCGCATCGTCCCCATCTACCCGGGCTTCGAGCGCGGTGAGCAGCGCTCGTTCCGCGAGCTGGCCGCGCGCATCAGCGAACAGCACGCGCACCACCTGGAGGAGCCGCTGCCCGCGGACCTTCGCCGCCGCTACCACCTGATGGGGCTGCCGGACGCGCTGCGCTTCATCCACTTCCCGCCCGAGGACGCGGACCTGGAGGCGCTGGACGCGCACCAGAGCCCCGCGCACCGCCGGCTCGCGTTCGACGAGCTGTTCTTCCTCCAGTTGGGCATGGCGCTCAAGCGTCAGGACGTGAAGGCGGAGGAGGGCATCGCCTTCGATGTCGCCCCGGCGCGCCTGGACAAGGCTCGCGCCGCGCTGCCCTTCGAACTCACCGGGGCCCAGGCGCGCGTGGTGGGGGACCTGGCGCGGGACATGGCGAGGCCGGAGCCGATGAGCCGGCTGGTGCAGGGCGACGTCGGCAGCGGCAAGACGGCGGTGGCGCTGGTGGCCGCGATGGTGGCGTTGCAGGACGGCTACCAGGTGGCGGTGATGGCCCCCACGGAGATCCTGGCCGAACAGCACGAGCGCACCTTCCGCCGCATCCTGGAGCCCCTGGGCTTCCGCGTGGGGCTGGTGAGCGCGGCGGGCACCGCGAAGCACAAGCGCACGGTGCGCGAGGGCGTGGCGAGCGGCGAGCTGCACCTCGCGGTGGGCACGCACGCGCTGCTCGAAGGCGGCGTGTCCTTCCAGAAGCTGGGGCTGGTGGTCATCGACGAGCAGCACCGCTTCGGCGTGCTCCAACGCCAGACGCTGATGGGCAAGGGCGTGATGCCGGACGTGCTGGTGATGACGGCCACGCCCATTCCGCGCACGCTCGCGATGACGCTGTACGGCGACCTGGACGTGTCCATCATCGACCAGCTCCCCCCGGGCCGCACGCCCATCACCACGCGCGTCTTCAACAACCAGTACCGCGCGCGCGTCTACGAAGCGGTGGCGGCGGAGCTGGCCAAGGGCCATCAGGCCTACGTCGTGTATCCGCTGGTGGAGGAGTCGGAGAAGCTGGACCTGGAGGACGCAACGCAAGGCGCGGGGAAGTTGCAGGTGGTGTTCCCTACCGCGCGCGTGGGCCTGCTGCATGGGCGCATGAAGGCGGAGGAGAAGGACGCCGTGATGGAGGCCTTCCGCGAGAAGCAGATCCAACTGCTCGTGTGCACCACCGTGGTGGAGGTGGGCGTGGACGTGCCCAACGCGTCCGTCATGGTGGTGGAGTCCGCGGAGCGCTTCGGCCTGTCGCAGTTGCACCAGCTTCGCGGCCGGGTGGGCCGGGGCGCGGCCGCCAGCTTCTGCTTCCTGGTGGCGGGGGCCGCGCGCTCCTGGGAGTCCACCGAACGGCTGGGCGTGATGGAGCGCAGCAGCGACGGCTTCGTCATCGCGGAGAAGGACCTGGAGATCCGCGGCCCCGGCGAGTTCCTGGGCACGCGGCAGAGCGGCCTGCCGGAGCTGGCCGTGGCCAACCTGGTGCGCGACGGCGACCTGCTGTCGCTCGCGCAGGTGGAGGCGCGGCGGATCATGGACCGCGATCCGAAGCTCCAGGAGCCGGAGCACCAGGGGCTGGTGAAGGCGCTGGAGGAGCGCTGGGAGGGGCGACTGGCGCTGGCCCGGGTGGGGTAGGAACCGGGGGGCCTTGGAGCCTTGGGCCCGCCCGTCGGGTTGTCCGCGACTGTCGGCGTGCTTACGTTTCCTCCGGAGCATGACGGGGGACCGCGCGATGGGAGACTGGGGCCGAGCGGAGTATCTGGCACGGCAGGGCATTCGAGACAGACGGGTGCTCGCGGCGATCGCCAACCTGAACCGCGCGGACTTCGTGCCCGCCCAGGAGCGGGACGTGGCCCACGAAGATGTGCCGCTGCCCATCGGCCATGGGCAGACCATCAGCCAGCCCTATGTGGTCGCCCTGATGAGTGAAGCCCTGCGCCTGCGCGGCTGTGAGCGGGTGCTGGAGATTGGCACCGGCTCCGGCTACCAGACGGCGGTGCTGGCCCTGCTGGCCCGCGAGGTCTTCACGGTGGAGATCGTTCCGGAGCTGGCCCGGCCCGCCCGGCGCCTGTTGCACCGGCTGGGCTTCACCAACGTCTTCTTCCGGGAAGGCGACGGGTCGCTCGGCTGGCCCGAGGGCGCTCCCTACGACGCCATCATCGCGACCGCCGCGCCCCCGGAGATTCCGCGCGCGCTGCTGCGCCAGCTCAAGCGGGGGGGACGGATGGTCATCCCCGTGGGCGCCGTGGACGAAACGCAGGAGCTGCTGCGCATCCGTCGCGGTCAACCCGGGCTGCTGCCCAAGGTGGAGCGCCTGTTGCCGGTGCGCTTCGTGCCCATGACGGGCCAGGCCTCGCCCGCGCACTGAGGGACAGGGGGCGCGCCTGCACGCCCACCCTTCATTTCCCGGCTCGCGTTGCCGTGCGGGGAGGGGACCGATAACGTCCCGGCCATGATCATCTGCCCGGTCTGCGACCACGTGCAGTCGGAAGGCGAAGAGTGCGACGGCTGTGGCAAGCGCTTCCCTGGACTCGTGAACACGGAAGCCCCTGTCGTGGTGCAACTGGCCGAATTGGAGCTGACGCACCACGCGGGAGGTCGCGCGGAGGTGGAGTCCGCGCCGATAGCGGATCTGGACCTGACGCGGTTGCGCTCGGGACCAGACCTGCCGGCCATGTCCGTGCCCGACCTGGAGCTGACGAGCTCGGGCGCCACGGGCGCGGTGTCCGTGGATCCGATGGCGGACCTGGACACGGGCCGCGCGCCGGATGACGGCGTCCGCACCGTCGCGCCGGTGGGGGCGGTGACGTGCCGCTACTGTCGCCACGTGCAGGCCGAAGGGCTGCTGTGTGACGGCTGCGGCATGCGCCTGCCCCGCGTGCGCGTGGCGGCGCCGGTGGCCGCGAAGGGCCGAGCGCAGGAGGGCGAGCGCGTTCCCTGTCCCTCCTGCCACACCCCCTCGTATCCGGGCCGCGCGTGCGTGGCGTGCGGCACGAAGGTGGAGGTGGAGGCGTGAGCGCCCTGACCGCGCACTACGCGTGCAGCGAGGGGTGCGGCTTCACCGCGTCGCTCTGGGACGTGGTGTACCGCTGCCCCCGGTGCGAAGGCCTGCTGGAGGTGGCGCACGACGAGGCCGCCCTGCGCGCCGTGCCGGCGGCGGAATGGAAGCGCCGCTTCGAGTCCCGGTTCGCGACCTCGCGGCTGCCGGACGGCTCCGGCGTGTGGGGCAAGCGCGAGTGGGCGCTGCCCGAGCTGCCCATGGAGGACATCGTCTCGCTGGGCGAGGGGCGCGTGCCGCTCAAGCCGCTGCCCCGGATGGCGGCGGAGCTGGGGCTGGGTTCGCTGATGTTGAAGGAGTGCGGCGTCTCCCCGACGGGCAGCTTCAAGGACTGGGGGATGACCGTCCTGGTGTCCGCGGTGAAGCACCTGCGCTCGCGCGGGACGCCCATCCGCGCGGTGGCGTGCGCGTCCACCGGCGACACGTCCGCGGCGCTGTCCGCGTACGCGGCGGCGGCGGGCATCCCGGCGGTGGTGTTCCTGCCGAAGAACAAGGTGTCGCTCGCGCAGTTGGTGCAGCCCATCGCCAACGGGGCGCGGGTGCTGTCGCTGGACACGGACTTCGATGGCTGCATGAAGCTGGTGCAGGCGGTGACGGCGGACACGGGGCTGTACCTGGCGAACTCGATGAACTCGCTGCGCATCGAGGGCCAGAAGATGATCGCCGTGGAGCTGTGCCAGGACCTGGGCTGGGAGCCGCCGGACTGGATCGTCATCCCGGGTGGCAACCTGGGCAACGCGAGCGCGCTGGGCCGGGGCCTGGACCTGTTGCACACGTTGGGGCTCATCACCCGCCGGCCGCGCATCGCGGTGGCGCAGGCGCAGCGGGCCAACCCCCTGCTGCGCTCCTTCCGGGGCGGCTTCCAGGAGCTGACGCCGATGCAGGCGGAAGCGACGCTCGCGTCGGCCATCCAGATTGGCAACCCGGTGTCCTACCGCCGCGCGGTGAAGATGCTGCGCGCCTTCGACGGCGTGGTGGAGGAGGCGACGGAGTCGGAGCTGGCGAACGCGGCGGCCCGGGCGGACCGTGAAGGCACCTTCGCCTGTCCCCAGACGGGCGTGGCGCTGGCGGCTGTGGAGAAGCTGGTGGCCCAGGGCGTGATGGCGAAGGGGGCCAGCGTCGCGGTGGTGGCCACCGCGCACGGCCTGAAGTTCGCCGACTTCAAGGTGGGCTACCACCGGGGGACGCTGGCGGACGTGAAGGCCGCGCACGCGAACCCGCCGGTGGAGCTGCCCGCGGACCTGTCGGCGGTGCGCGCGGCCCTGAAGGACCTGGGCTGACGCGCAGGGCCCGGGGCTTGAGGCCCCGGGCGGCGGTAGGGACGTTCGCTACTCGACCGTGAGCGGGATGCGCGACTCGATGGTGAGCCCGAAGCCGGCGAGGCCCCGGTAGGTCATGTCCGTGTTGGTCATCAGGCGCATGGCGCGGATGCCCAGGTCGGTGAGGATCTGGCAGCCCATGCCCACGTCGCGGGACTCGTGGGCCGTGCGGGTGGGGGACGCGTTGCTGCCGTCGCCCGCGCGCTTGTGGTGGATGCCGAAGTCGTCGCCGTGCATGCCGGGCAGGTAGACGATGACGCCGGAGCCGGCCTTCGCGACCTGCTCCAGGGCCCGGTCCAGCAACTGGTGGCACTTGCAGTCCGGCGAGCCGAACACGTCGCCCATGGCGCACGCGGCGTGCAGGCGGACCAGGGGGGCGGGGTTGGCGTGCTCCGGGTCGCCCTTCACGAGCACCAGCGACTTGGCGCCGTCGGGCGTCCACGAATAGGTGAGGGCGGTGAACTCGCCGTGGCGGGTGCGCACCACATCCTGGCCTGCCTCGCGGCGCACGAGGCGGTCCTTGCGGCTGCGGTACTGGATGAGGTCCGCGATGGTGACGAGGGACAACTGGTGCTCGCGCGCGAAGATCTTGAGATCCGGCATGCGCTGCATGGTGCCGTCGTCCTTCACGAGCTCGCAGAGGATGCCGGAGGGCTGGAGGCCGGCGAGCCGCGCCAGGTCCACGGCGGCCTCGGTGTGGCCCGCGCGGCGCAGCACGCCGCCCTCGCGGTAGCGCAGGGGGAAGATGTGGCCGGGGCGCAGGAAGTCGTCCGCGGTGCTGTTCGGGTCCGCGAGGGCGCGGATCGTCTTCGCGCGGTCCGACGCGGAGACGCCGGTGGTGGTGCCGTGGCGGAAGTCCACGGAGACGGTGAACGCGGTGCGGTGGGACTCGGTGTTCTCCGCGACCATCTGGGGCAGGCGCAGCGCGTCCAGCCGTTCGGCGAGCATGGGCTGGCAGATGATGCCGCTGGTGTGGCGGACCATGAAGGCGAGCTTCTCGGGCGTGGCCAGCTCGGCGGCCATGATGAGGTCGCCCTCGTTCTCGCGGTCCTCGTCATCGGCGACGACGACGCACTTGCCAGCCTGGATGTCGCGGATGGCCTCCTCGATGGTGTTCAACTCGGAGTCTTGGCTCATGGCGGAGGTGCTCATCCTGCTGACGGCGTGGAGGGGCATGGTGCGCGGCATGTAACGCGAGGGGGGTGGGGTGGCAAGCCATGCCCGGGGACCAGGCAAGCGTCCGTTCAATGGCTGGGATGAGGGGAAGCTGTGACTGGGGGTCCGGGTAGGTGTTCCTCGCCCGGCCGGCGACTCGACGGCCCGGTACGGGTGATGTAGGGTGCCCGGCTCCGTGAGCGCAGACCATCAGGAAAAGCGGGCCCGGTTCGACCAGTTGCAGGAAAGCCTGGCGACCCGGCAGAGCACGACGCACTTCACCCATGCGGGCATCTCCGTCATCGCCTTCATGCTGATTTCAGGTGCGGCCGGGAAGCTGTTCTACGACTCGCTGCGCACGCCGTACCTGGCTTGGGGCGCGGCACTGCTGGCGCTGGGGCTCCTGGTGTACGGCTACGTGAGCTACCGCAAGGGCCGCGTGGTGCTGGACGACGAGCTCAAGCGCTACGAGACGCTGCTGGCGCTCCGCCACGAGCTGCACCTGGACAACCCCGCCGCGCTGCTTCCCCGGTGAGCGCCCCGAAGAAGGCGTCGAAGGCGGCCCGCCCCGGACGGTTCATCGTCCTGGAGGGCCTGGATGGCGCGGGCACCACCACGCAGACGGAGCGGCTGGCCGCGGCGTTGCGCGCGGACGGGCACGCCGTGGTGACGACGCGAGAGCCCTCCGACGGGCCCGTGGGAACCCAGCTTCGCCAGGCCCTCACGGGACGACTGGGATTGCCGCAGGGACGCGGGCCACTGGCGCCGGAGACCCTGGCGCTGCTGTTCGCGGCGGACCGCACGGACCACCTTCACGCGCGGGTGTTGCCGGCGCTGGAGGAGGGCAAGGTCGTGCTGTGCGACCGGTACGTGCTGTCCTCGCTGGCGTACCAGGGCGCGAGCCTGCCCATGGCGTGGGTGGACACGGTGAACGCGCACGCGGTGTCGCCGGACCTGACGCTGTTCGTGGGCGTGGATCCGAAGGTCGCGGCGAAGCGCCGGGCCGTGCGCGGAGGCCCCGCGGAGCTGTTCGAAGCGGACGAGGCCCAGCGACGCATCGCGAGGCAGTACCTGAAGGCCATCACGCTCCGGGAGAAGCGCGAGCGCATCGTGCGCATCGACGGGGAGCTGTCCGTGGCGGCGGTGACGGATGCATGCCTGATGGAAGTGCGGCGGGTGCTCGCGCGCAAGCGCTGAGTCCCGCTCGGGCCCGGGCCCGGTGAAACAAAGTATTACGTTTGTTTTTTGTGGACCCCGGGAGTGTCTTATCCGGGAGGCGCGGACTCACGGCTGCGTGCCGGTCCGCGTCTTCCCTCCCGCACCCCGACCTCCATGCACCCTTTCCGTCTTTCTTCCTTTCGTGGTCATTCCCTGTCGCCGCGCCTCCGGAGCCTGACGGCGCTTGCACTGACTGTCGTCGCCCTGGGGACGGTCGGCTGTGGCTCGGAAGAGCCTTCCAGGCCGCCACCGGTGACGCCGGCTCGCGATGCCGGCGTGGATGCGGGCCCTGGGGAAGGAACGGATTCGGGTGTCCCGCAGGGGGATGGTGGCACCGTGGATCCCCCGACCGATGCCGGCGTGGACGCCGGGGTCACGGCCGCCTTCCGCATCTCGGCGGTCTCCGAACTCACGGCGCGGTTCGATCCGAAGACAGCCACCTCGGTCCTCGTCAATGTCCTCCGCGAGCCCCCGTTCACCGCGGGCGTCTCCCTCTCAGTGGACGGGCTGCCGCCCCACGTGCGCGTGGTCCAGTTGCTGCCGGTCGTCATTCCGGAGACGGAGAACTCGACGCCGCTGGGCTTCTACCCGGACGAGTTCGCTGCCTATGGCCGGTTCCCCCTGACGCTGGTGGGGCAGGGCGGAGGCGACCGCGTGGAGTTCCCCTTCACCCTGGACATCCAGCCCGGCCGCGCCGCCCTGGACAGCGCATTGGGAACGGCAGGGCTCGCGATGCCCGCGCTCGGCCAGCCCTCGGTGCGCATCAACGCCGTGGCCGCCCAGACGGACGGCAAGTGGATCCTCGTAGGGTCCACCGGCTCCACGGGGTTGCAGGATGTGCTGGTGGCGCGACTGCTCCCGGATGGAACGCCGGACAGCTCATTCGGCACGCAGGGCGTCGTCGTCACGGACATCTGCGGAGGGGACGACTACGTGAATGCCGTCACCGTGCTGTCGGATGGTCGCATCGTCGTCGCGGGAGCGGCCCTCTCCGGGACGAACACCTGCTCGGGGACGAAGTACCAGAGCGTGCTGCTGGCCCGGTACACCTCCACGGGGGCGCCGGACACCACGTTCGGGGGCACCGGCGTGCGCACCTTCCAGCTCTCCACGGGCAGCTCCTCCCTGCACGCCGTGACGGTCGACACGAATGGCCGCGTCGTCGGCGCGGGCACGGTCCGCAACGGCGACCTGGATCTGCTCGTCATCCGCCTCCTGCCCACCGGGGAACAGGACACCACCTTCAGCGGGGACGGTGTGGCTGCGGCGAACCCGGGCCAGGAGGATCATGGCCTGTGCGTCGTCGCCGAGCCCGACGGGAAGATCATGGTGGCGGGAACCACCAGTGGCAACTTCAACAAGGTGGCCCTGGAGCGCTTCAGCGCCGACGGCACCCTGGACCGGAGCTTCCGGTACTTCACGGACCTCCGCTCCGTGGAGATCACTCCGCACACGCTGCACCGCCTGGCGGATGGGACGTATGTGTTGGGCGGTCGGGCCGTCTACTCCGACGGTGCCATGAAGGCCACCCTGGCCCGGGTGACCGCGACCGGGCGCGAGGACACCACCTTCAACGGCACCGGCTACGCCTACTTCACGACGGCGTTCGTCGGAGGCAAGGACCTGGTCATCGGCACGGGCCTGTTGCCGGGGGGCACCATCGCGGTCGCCACCTGGAGCCAGGATGACAGCGGGGCCTCCGGCCTGGGCGTGGTGCACGTGTCCGCGGATGGCGCGAGCATCCTCCGCTCGCACCGGACCGAGCTGCCCGGTGATGAGAAGCCCACCGCGGCCGTGCTGGATTCAGCGGGATTCCTGCGCGTGGTCGGCACGCTCGTTCCGGAGGGACAGACCGAAGCCGCGCCCTTCGTCACGCGCTTCCATCCGTACTGAGGAAGCCGCCGCCTCCCGCACCACGACCCGGAACCCCCGCATCAGGGCCCACAGCAGCTCCAGCATGGAGCTGCCACGGGCCAGGCGGGGAACCGCCAGCCACGTGCCCATGGGCGCGTTGCCCATGCGCGAATCCATGGTGCCGAAGAACCGGGCCACGTCCGTGTGCGACACCCTCACGCCCGTGAGGCTTGCGCCATCACCCGCCGGGTAGAGGACGGAGGCGAGGTCCTCCGGCGTCGTGCCCGCGCGCGGAGGCCCGAGCACTCCCAGTTCGAACGCCTCCTCCGAGTCCACGAAGACGGTGCGCACGCCCTCCGCCGTCAGGGCGCTGTCCCGGTGGGACTGCGTGACGAGCACCCGCGCTCCCGAGTCCTCCAACACCGAGGCCCACATGGTGCGCGGGGCGTCCGGATCCAGCGCGATGCAGACCCCGCCGGCCTTGAGGATGCCGAGCATCGCCACCACCATCCCGGCGCAGCGCTCCACGCTCAGGCCCACGCGCACCTCCGGCGCCACGCCCTGCTCACGCAGGTGCCACGCCAGCGCGTCGCTGCGCGCGTCCAGCTCCGCGTAGGTGAGCGTCTCGTCGTCACCCGCCACCGCCACGGCGTCCGGCGTGCGGGCCACCTGCGCGCGGAACTGCGCGGGAAGGCAGCGGGCGTCGTCCGGGGAAGGGACCTCCGCCGGTTCGCTCCAGTCGGTGTGGGTCGCCTGCTCCAGCTCATGGCACGGCATCAGGACCCGCTCGTCCTCCGAGCCCGCCTGCAACCGCGCCCCCAGCGCCTGGGCCCGGGCCTCCAGGTGCGCGAAGCTCCACTCCTCCGTGGCGCTCTCCGCGTCCCCCGTCTCCTGGAACCAGTAGAGCCGCGCGGCGCCCTGCTTTTCAGCGCGCGGGCAGAGGAGATCGACGAGGCTGGAAGTCAAGCCGAAGTTGTTCTCGCCGCCATCTGCTGAATTCATGGAAAATCACCTTAGCACGGAAAAGTCTTGATTGCTCGCGACCCTCCCATGCGGGGCTGACATTCCTGGTACCGGGGTGGGATGGACAACCTCGCGCAGCCACCGTGAGGGGTCCGATGGGGTAGAGTCCGGCGTTCCATGGAGCGCACCGGCGCGGCGGCGATCATCATCGGCAACGAGGTCCTCACCGCGAAGGTGAAGGACGAGAACGGGCCCCACCTCATCCAGCGCCTGCGCGAGTTGGGCATCCCGCTGCGCTCGGTGGAGACCATCCTGGACGACGTGGACGCCATCGTGGACGCGGTGGCGCGAGCCCGGCGGCGGGCCCGCTACGTCTTCACCAGCGGCGGCATCGGCCCTACCCACGACGACGTCACGGTGCGCGCGGTGGCGCTCGCGCTGGGCCGCTCCGTGGTGCGCCTGCCGGAGATGGTCTCCGCGCTGCACGCCCGCGCGGGCGACACGCCGGTGACGCCGGAGGGCCTGCGGCTGGCGGACGCGCCCGAGGGCACGGTGCTGCTGGCCCAGCCGGGGATGTGGTTCCCGGTGCTGACGGTGGACGACATCTACCTGCTGCCCGGAGTCCCGCAGCTCTTCCGGCTGCAACTGGAGACGGTGCTGTCACGGCTGAGCGGCACGCCGGTGCACCTGGTCAGCCTGTTCTTCAACCTGGGCGAGAGTGCCCTGGCGGGAGTGTTGGATCGCGTGGCGCTGGACATGCCCCACGTGGCCATCGGCTCGTATCCGGTGTTCGACGCGAGCATGGACTACCGCGTGAAGGTGACGGTGGAGGCCCCGGAGCGGGCCCACGTGGATGACGCCGTGGGTCGCATGCTCGGGGCACTCCCGACGGACGCGCTGGTCCGCCGGGAGTAGCTGGCACCGCGTACCGCCTGACTACAGCGACAGGCCCATCCGCTGACGCAGGCGGAAGAAGTCGTCGGTGAGCATCCACGTGAGCAGGGCGCGCAGGTCGGCGCGCTCGCGCACCGCCTGGAGGATGGGCTCGGAGCCTTCCTGGCGGTTCGTGGGGATGTTCGGATCCTCGCGCAGCACCATGGTGAGGCCCACGGACGGGTCCCCGCATACGAGCAGGCCCGCGCGGTCGGCGGAGAAGTTGAGCGCGTCCACCACGGACGCCACGTCCAGCTTCGGCTGTTCGGCCAGCGTCTGCGCGGGGCCTTCCAGGGCCTTGAGCGCCTTGCGCGAGAACGCCTTCTTGAGCTGCTTGGTGGTGTCGTCGTTGCGCCGGCCCAGGCCGTTGAACTGCGGCGAGTGGATGCGGATGGCATTGCCGAACAGGTCCGACGTCTCGCCGTCGGACAGCTTGGCGAGCACGGCTGTCTTGTTGAGCAGGCCCAGCACCGCCTTGCCGATGAGGAACTTCTGCTCACGGGCATTGAAGCGGCGCACCACGTCCTGGCCCACGCACAGGGACAGGGGCTCCGTCGTCTCCAACTGCATCATCCCGCGGCGGGCGAGGTAGACCTCGAACTCCTCCACGCCGAAGTTCTGCGCCACCACGCGCACGGCCTTGAACACGGCCGAGTCCGGCTTGAGCTTGTCTGTCTTCGGGTTGACCCCGAGCATCTCGAACTGCGGCGGATACACCTTGGAGAGCTGATCGCCCACCGCGCGCAGGAGCTCCGTCATCTGTCCGCGAGCGGCCGGGTGCATCAGCACCGTGTCCACGTCCGTCTGGCTCAGACCCTCGCGAGGCTCCTGCGGCTGCCGGGCGCGGCCCTCCGAGTAGAAGGACTGCTCCACCTCGTTGGTGGCGCGCATGAACGTGAGCACCGCCGAGATGGCGAACGCCTTGTCCTGCTGCTTCTGCGCCTCCCACAGCTTGAACAGCGCGTGCAGGCTCTCCACGCGGCCCGGATCCTGGCGCAGGAGCTGCCGGTGCTCCTCGATGGCCAGCGGGTAGCTGTTGGTGTCGCGGCCGTACAGCTCCGCCAGCGCGGCGCGGGCCTGGGCGTTCTGGGCGTCCTGTTCGACGACCTGGCGGTAGATGGCCGTCGCGCGCGCGGGCTCCGACAGGGGGCCGGCGTAGAGGCTCGCCACGCGCATGCGCAGGGACGCGGCGCGCTTGACGTCCGTTGACACCGTGGCGGCTGCCTGGGCGTCCAGCATCTGCGCCAGCTCCGGCAGGTTGCGGGCCCGCTCGTAGAGGGCCACCAGCCGGTCCACCAGCGCGGGCTCGCCCGGCGTCAGCTCCAGCGCCTTGCGGTACAGCGCCGTGGCGGAGGCGGCGTCTCCCAGGCCTTCGTCGTGGATGCGCGCCAGCTCCACCGTGAAGCGCGCGCGGGCGTCGGTGGGCAGGTCCTGATCCAACAGCCGGCGCAGGCAGTCCACCGCGCCGCTGAAGTTGCGGCCCTGCGCGTACACCGTGGCCAGCCGCTCCAGCGCTTCGGGGTGGCGGGGCAGGGTGGCCAGCGCGGTCTGGAGGTGCGCGGCCGCGCGGTTCAGGTCGTTCAGGTGCGTCTGGTAGAGGCCACCCAGGGTCAGGTGGTGCTGCGCGAGCACGCGAGGGTCGCCGCCCTGCTGCACGCGCTGGCTGAGCATCGCCGCGGCTTCGGCGTACTGCTGGCCTTCGAGCAGCAGCAGTCCGCGCGTCTCCAGGGCGTCTGGGAAGCCGGGCCGGGCGGCCAGGGCCTTCTCCAGCACCGCGAGCGCGCGGTTCCTGTCACCCAGGGCCACGTTGTGCAGCCGGGCCGCGGTGACGTAGGCCGCCGCCGCTGCTTCCGCGTCACGCTGCGCGAGCCGGGCCTCGGCGCGCCGTTCGTGCAGGGCCGCGAGGTCGGAGGAACCGCCACGCTGCGCGAGCAGCTCCTCCAGGCCGGTGGCCGCGCCCGGGTGCAGCGGGTCGCGCTCCAGCGCCAGGCGGTAGAGGGCCGCGCCGCCGTCCGGATCATTCAGCTTCTGGACCGCGAGCTTCGCGGCGGCGACGAACCCTTCGATGGCGCCCTTGGCGTCGCGGCTCGCCTTCGCCTCGGTCTCCAACATGGTGCGCGCGGTGGCGAAGTCGGAGCGGCGCAGGGCCACGCGGCGAGCCCCCTGGAGCGCGGGCAGGCACTGCGCCTGGAGCTCCAGGGCCTGATGGTAGAGGGCGGCCGCCTGCTCCAGGTTGCCGTTCTTTCCTTCGGCCAGCTCGGCCGCGCGGAGCAGCAGCTCCAGGGCCTCGGTGGGGTCGGTCGTCACGGCGAGCCGCATGGCGTACATGCGGGACAGGCCGGTGGTGTCGCCCGTCTGGCGCAGCACGCGCTCCAGGCTGAACGCGAGGCGCGCGTCGCTGGGGTCCTCGTCGAAGGCGCGCTGGTACACGTCCAGGGTGCGCTCGGTGGGAGGGCCCTTCTCCTGATCCGCCGCGGCCAGGAGGCGCAGGGCGCTGGACAGGCGGGGGTCCGTCACGCGGTCCGCGATGCGGCTTCTCAGCTCGGCGCGGCGGGGACGGTCCGACACGCGGATGCGCTCCAGCAGGGTGAGGGCGGAGAAGTTGCCGGGCTCCAGGGCCAGCACGGACTCGCAGCACTGCGCCGCGCGGGACGGCTCCTGGAAGCGGTCCAGGTAGAGCCGAGCGAGCTTCAGGTACGCGGTGACCTTGGCGGACGGCGTCTGGCCCACCTGCGTCTCGCGGTCGAGGATGGCGACCAGCTCCTTCACGTTGTCCTGCGTGACGTACAGGCGCTCCAGCGCGCGCAGCGTGGCGGCGTGGCCGGGCGTGAGGCGCAGCACTTCCTGGTAGCCGTCGATGGCTAGCTCCGGACGGGCGAGCTGGTCCTCCCAGATGGCGGCGGCCTGGTAGAGCGCGTTGGCGCGCTCCAGCGGGTCGGTGCGGTTGGCTGCGTCCGCGCGCAGCACCTCCACCAGGTTCTCCCACGCGCCGTGGGCCCGGTGGATGCGGGCGAGCGCACGCAGCGCCGGGAAGTAGCTGGGCGCCAGCATCAGCGCCTCCTGGTACGACGCGAGCGCCTCGTTCTCCTGCTTCAGGCGGTGCTCGTACAGCTCGCCAATCTTGTAGATGAGCGCGGCGGCCTGGTCGGTGGAGGGAGAGATCTCCGCCTCCGCCCGGTACATGTCGATGAGCTTCTCCCAGCGGGCGTCCTGCGCGTACAGCCGGCCCAGGGCCTTGAGGGCGGGGAGGTACGAGGGCGACAGCGCGAGCACGCGCTCATACGCGCTGATGGCGCCCACGCGATCCTTGAGGTGCTCATCCAGGATTTCGGCGTTGCGGTGCAGGAGCGACAGCACCTGCTTGGTGTCGCCAGCGAACGACGCCTCCAGGTCGTTGGTCTCCAGCAGCTCGCGGTAGCGTCCGGCGCGCTCGTAGAGGCGGGCCAGGTTGCGCAGCGTGGGCAGGTGGTCCGACGCGAGATCGAGGATGCGCTTCATGCACTCGATGGCGTGGTCCAGGTCCCCCAGGCGGTCCTCGTAGATGACCGCCATCTTGTTGAGGGTGGTGATGAGCTGGTCGCGGTCGTTGGTCTGGAGCAGGTCCTGCTCGAACATCGACACGAGCTCGGCGAAGCGGCCCTGGCGCTCGTAGAGGCGGGTGAGGGCCTTCTGCGCGGGGAGGTAGCCGGGCTGGAGCTGGAGGCACGCGTTGTAGCGCGCGATGGCGTCCTCCTGGCGGCCCAGGCGCTCTTCCAGAATCTCGGCCGCCTTGTACATGCGCGCGGCCTTGCCCTTGGCGTCCTCGGCGGCGGTGACCTCCGCGTCGAAGACGGCGACGAGGCCTTCCCAGTTCTTCATCCGGTAGGACAGCTTGCCCAGGCCCGCGAGCGCGGCGGCATGGCTGGGGATACGGGCGAGGATGGCCTGGTAGCGGGCGGCGGCCTCCTGGTCGCGCTTGAGGTCGTCCTCGTACAGCGCGGCGAGGCGCAGGTTGATGGCGACCAGTTCGCTCTCGTCGTTGATGGAGCCCACCCACGCGAGCAGCACGTCGGACAGCTCCTCGAAGCGCCCCTGCGTCTCGTAGATGCCGGCGAGCGCGGAGAGGACGAGCGGTTCGTGGGGGCTCACGCGGCGCGCGGCGAGCAGCGCGGACAGGGCATCGTCCTTGCGGCCCAGGCGGTCGTGGACCTTGGCGATGTGGAGGTAGGCGGGAGCGCCCTGGGAGCCCTGGCCCTCGGCCTCGGCGAAGAGGGCGGCGAGCAGCTCGTCGGTGCGGCCCTCGCGCTCGGCGATGCGCTTGACGGCGGCCTGGAGCAGCGGGTCGGAGCGGTCGAGCGCGAACGCCTCGCGGAAGACGACGGCGGCGGCGTCCTTGTTCTTGAGGCGCTCTTCCAGGAGCATGCCCGCGGCGGTGAGGTAGTGCGCGCGCAGGCCCGGCGGAACGACGGCGGCGGCGAGCAGTTGGTAGATCTCCACCAGGGCGGCGGCGTCATTGCGCGTGGCGTAGACCGACTCGAGCTGCGTGAGCAGGGTGATGTCGGTGGGCTTGCGGTCCAGGGCCTGGCGCAGGGCATCCGCGGCGTCGTTGTCGCGGGACAGGCGCTCTTCGAGGATGGAGCCCTTCTCGAAGAGGAGGGAGGCCTGGAGGCGCGCGTCGTCGGAGGCGATGAGCTCCGCGTCGATGAGCTGGACGACCATCTGCCAGTTGCCCACGTCGGCGAAGAGGCGACGGGCGGCGCGGATGTTGGCGAGGAAGCGAGGCGCCAGCTTGTAGGCGTTCTGGAACGCGACGGCGGCGTTGCGGGGATTCTTGAGGGGCTCTTCCCAGAGCAGCCCGACCTCATGGAAGAGGAGGGCCGCCGTCTGGGGCTCGGTGGTGGCGAGCGCCTTGGCCTCGCGCTCCATGGAAGCGATGCGCTCGCGGGCATCGTCCTCGGCGCTGGCGGTGGGGGCGGGGAGGG
>NZ_RAVZ01000148.1 GCF_003611635.1 Corallococcus terminator
CAGCAGGGCCCCCACCCAAGCCATCATCGCGATTCTCCCCCGTCCACACCCGCTCCGAAGCTAGGGATGGGAGGCGGGGGAGCAATCCAGCGGAGGCTGTGGGTGACAGGTCCACCCCTCCAGAAGCGGAGTGGTGGACACACATCCACCGCGCGACGCTTCCCGGTTCACGGAAAGCGCGCACGCGGGTACCAGGACTACTTCGTCTTGCGGCGGCGCGCGCCCGCGTCCGGCGTGCCCGTGCCGGCGTCGAGGCCCGTGTCCAGCGTGCCCGCGTCCAGCGTGCCCGCGTCCGGCACGGCGGTGACCAGCGGCGGCGGCGGGTTGACGAGCTTCAGCGAGTCGAAGAACGCGTCCGCGGGAGGCGTACCGCTGTTGGGGTTGAAGAGCACCAGCAGCGTGTACATGCGCGCGCCCACCAGGTAGTTGCGCGCCTTGAGCTCGCCCACCGTCGGGGAGCTGACCGTGTAGGCCTTGCCCGGGTAGCCACCCTCCAGCGTGATGTCCTGCTCGTCCTTCAGCGTGCCCTGGACCTCCTTGGCCAGACCGTCCCGACCCTCGTTCAGCAGGGCCTCGGGAGGACGGCTCGCCACGAGCTTCTCCGGGTAGTCCGCGATGCTGACGGAGTAGAGGACTTCCATGGCGCGCGCGGAGTAGGCGGCGGTGGACACCGTGCCGGAGCCCAGCGGGACCTGCTTGCGGGCCACCTGCGGCTCCGCGGGCATGCCGATGCTGAAGCCTTCCGGTGCGTCGTAGGCCTTGAACTCCGGGCCCGTGGCGGCGGGGGCCCCCTCGTTGGGCACGTCCTCGATGGTGGATTGGGCCTGCCGGCCGTCGCCGCCAGAGGAACCGGAGCTGTCGTCGGTCTTCTGCTGGCTGGCGCACGCGCCAGCGATGAGGGCGAGGGTGGTGAGCGAAGCAAGAAGGAGGCGGGACAACGGACGCATGGGCACGCTTCCTGATGTGGAAGAAGGGAAGAAAACGGGGTGTCTGGTCGGACGCTAGACGAAGTGCTCCGCCGCTGACTACCCGAGTTTCAGCACGCCGCCAGGAACTGGCCGCGCCTCCTCCCCCTCAAGCGTCGGGGGGAGGACAGCGTACACAGGCCGGAAGTTCGGCTTTGGGAACTACTCGCCCAGGTACGCGCGTCGGATTTCAGCGCTCTCCAGCAGCGCCTTGCCGACGCCGGCCATCACCACCTCGCCCGTCTCCAGCACGTAGCCGTAGTGGGCGGCGTTGAGGGCCAGGTGCGCGTTCTGCTCCACCAGCAGCACGCTGACGCCGGTGGCGTTCACCTCGCGCAGCGTGCGGAAGATGGTCTCCGTCACCTGCGGCGCCAGGCCCAGGGACGGCTCGTCCAGGAGCAGCAGTTGAGGCTTGCTCAAGAGGGCCCGGGCGATGGCCAGCATCTGCTGCTCGCCGCCGGACAGCGTGCCCGCGAGCTGGCGGCGGCGCTCCTTGAGCACCGGGAAGAGCGTGAAGCCCTTCTCCATGTCCTGCTCAACCTGGGCGGTGTCCTTGCGCAGGTACGCGCCCAGCTCCAGGTTCTCCTGCACGGTGAGGTTGGGGAAGATGCCCCGCCCCTCCGGCGCGTGCGCCATGCCGCGAGGCACCAGTTGGTGCGCCTTGAGGCCCGTGATGTCCTGGCCCTCCAGGGTGATGCGGCCCGCGGACGGCTTGAGCATGCCGCTCACCGCGCGCAGGGTGCTCGTCTTGCCCGCGCCGTTGGCGCCGATGAGGGCCACCATCTCGCCCTTGCCCACCTGCAGGGACACGCCCCGGAGCGCCTGGATGGCGCCGTAGCGCACCTGGAGCCCCTCCACCGTGAGCAGCGGTCCGAACGCACGGCGCTCGCCCAGCACCTTCACCGGCTCGCTCACGCCGCGCCTCCGTGGGATTCCAGGTAGCTGTCGCCCAGGTACGCCTCGATGACCTTGCGGTCGCTTCGCACCTCCGCAGGGGCGCCGCGCGCGATGGTCTCTCCGTGGTCCAGCACGGTGATGGTCTCGCAGATGCCCATCACCAGCTTCATGTCGTGCTCGATGACCAGCACCCCCAGCGAGAACTCGTCGCGCAACCGGCGGATGAGCACCATCAGGTCCGCCTTCTCCCGCGTGTTCATGCCGGCCGCGGGCTCATCCAAGAGCAGCACCTTGGGCCGGGTCCCCAGCGCGCGGGCGATCTCCAGCCGGCGCTGTTCGCCATAGGGCAGGTTCTTCGCCTCCTCGTCGCGGCGGTGCGACAGGCCCATCACCTCCAGGAGGTGCTCCGCCTGTCGCGTGAGCTCGTGCTCCTCCCGCTGGAAGCCGGGGGTGAGCAGGAGCGCGCGCCACCAATCGCGGTAGTTGCGCAGCGCCGTGCCCACCTTCGCGACCTGGCCCAGCTTCACCGGGTGCAGGGCGCCCTGCGCGCGGCAGGCCACCTTCACGTTGTCCAGCGCGGTGAGCGCGCGGAACAGGCGGATGTTCTGGAAGGTGCGCGCGAGGCCCAGGTGGTTGATTTGATGCGGCACCCAGCCGTTCACCTTCTGCCCGGCCACGCGCACCTCGCCCTCGGTGGGCTGGTACACGCCGGTGAGCACGTTGAACGCGGTGGACTTGCCCGCGCCGTTGGGCCCGATGAGGCCCAACAGGTCCCCCTGGCGCACGGTGAGGTTGAAGTCCGTGAGGGCCTTGAGGCCCCCGAAGCGGATGCTCACCCCGGACGCCTGGAGCATCGCGTCCTGTGACGTGACGGCCACGCTCATGACAGCCCCTTCTTCTTGCGGGGAAGCCAGCGCGGCAGCACGTCCCAGAGCTCCTTCGTGCCGAACAGGCCCTGGGGACGGGCCAGCATCAGCACCACCAGCAGCACGCCGTACACGGGCATGCGGATCTGATCCACCTTCTGCGCCAGACTGCCCTCCGCGCCCAGATAGCCGAACACCGAACGCAGGCCCTCCGGCAGGAGCGTGAGGAAGATGGCCGCGACGATGGCGCCCGTGGTGGAACCCAGGCCGCCCAGCACCACCATGACGACGATCTCCATCGACTTCACGAAGGTGAACGAGCCGGGGTTGATGATGGGCACGAAGTGGGCGAACAGGCCGCCCGCGATGCCGGCGAAGAACGACGAGATGACGAACGCGCGGACCTTGTAGCCGGTGGTGTCCACGCCCATGGCTTCGGCGGCGACCTCGTCCTCGCGGATGGCCCACAGGCTGCGGCCGTGACTGGAGCCCGCGATGCGCCGGGCCACCAGCACCACCAGGAAGACCCAGAAGTACACCATGGCCACGCTGGAGTACTGCGGGATGCCCGACAGCCCCAGCGCGCGGCCGAACGCCTCCGTGTTCTGCACGAAGACGCGGATGATTTCGCCAAAGCCCAGCGTGACGATGGCCAGGTAGTCCCCGCGCAGGCGCAGCGACGGCAGGCCCACCAGGAAGCCGCAGAGCGCCGCGCAGACGCCGCCCGCGAGCAGCGCCACCACGAAGAGCACCTGGTCACTGGCGGCCACCGGCAGGAACGAGAGCGCCACTTCTTTCAGCGACAGCGACGTGACGCCGGCGATGTACGCGCCCACCGCCATGAAGCCCGCGTGGCCAATGGAGAACTGGCCCGTCATGCCGTTCACGATGTTGAGGCTCACCGCGAGGATGATGTTCACCCCCACGACGGACAGCAGATACGTGGCGAAGGGGGAAGCGCCCAGCGTCCACTCGGCCAGCGCCAGCACCGGCAGCGCGAGGAGCACGGGCAGCAGGCCCCGCAGCGCCGGAGGAATGGGGCCCGCCATGTCGTCGGGCAGGGTCGTCGCGCCAGGGGTCGCCATCAGACCTTCTCCGCCGCGACCCGGCCGAAGAGGCCGCCCGGCTTCACCAGCAACACCAGGATGAGGAAGCCGAAGGCCACCGCGTCACGCCAGGTGCTGGCCGCGTAGCCCACGACGAACTCCTCCACGAGTCCCAGCAGCAGCGCGCCCACCACCGCGCCCGGCACGTTGCCGATGCCGCCGATGACCGCCGCCACGAAGGCCTTGAGGCCCACGTACAGGCCCATCAGCGGACTCACCGACGTGTCCTTGATGGCGTAGAGCAGGCCCGCGCCCGCCGCCAGCGCGCTGGAGAGCATGAACGTCAGCGCGATGATGCGGTCGGTGGGGATGCCCATCAGCGCCGCGGTGCGGTGGTCCCAGGACACCGCGCGCATCGCCTTGCCGAAGCGCGTCCGGTACACGAGGAACTGGAGCGTCACCATCAGCGTCACGGCGATGAGGAAGCTGATGACCTGCCAGTTCCACACCACCACGTCGCGGTCTCCGATGATGAACCACTCGGTGGGGACGATGACCTCCGGGAAGGCCCGGGGGGAGGCGCCCGGCAGGAAGCCGATGTCCAACTGGAAGCCGTACGACAGCGCGAACGAGATGCCGATGGCGGTGATGAGCGCGGTGAGGCGCGGCTTCTCGCGCAGCGGCCGGTAGGCGAAGCGTTCGATGAGGAAGCCGAGCAGCGCGCAGCCGCCCATGGCCACCGCGAAGATGATGACCACGCCCCAGAGGGAACGCTGCGCCTCGCGCCCGAGGGCGAAGGCGGTCGCGTAGCCCATGTAGACGCCGACCATCATCACGTCGCCGTGGGCGAAGTTGATGAGCTTGAGGACGCCGTACACCATCGTGTAGCCCAGTGCGACCAGGGCGTAGATGGTGCCGGAAGCCAGTCCGTTGATGAGATGCTGGAGAAGCTGCGACATGCCGGGTGGGGGCCCTGACTACGGAGCGATGGTGGTGACGTAGGAGGCCTTGCCGTCCGCGACCTTCAGCACCACGGCGGACTTCACCGCGTTGCGCTTCGCGTCCAGCGTGATGACGCCCGCCACGCCCGGGAAGTTCTTCGTCTGCGCGATGGCGTCGCGCAGCGCGGGGCCACTGGTGTCCGGGGCGCGCTTGAGCGCGTCGATGGCCACCCGGGCGGCGTCATACGCCAGCGCCGCGAGCGCGTCCGGCACCGCGCCGTTGTAGTCCGCCTTGTAGTCCGCGATGAACTTCTTCACGAGCTCGTCCGGGTTGTCCGGCGAGTAGTGATTGGAGAAGTAGCTGCCGTCAATGGCGCTGCCGCCCAGTTCGAAGAGCTTCTCGGAGTCCCAGCCGTCGCCGCCCATCAGCGGCACCTTCAGGCCCAGCTCGCGCGCCTGGCGGGCGATGACGCCGACCTCGCTGTAGTAGCCCGGCACGTAGATGCCTTCCGGCTGCGTCTTCTTGATGGCGGTCAACTGCGCGCGGTAGTCCGTGTCGCCCTGGCTGTAGCTCTCTGTGACCGTGATCTTCCCGCCCAGCTCCGCGAACTTCTGGCGGAACACCTCCGTCAAGCCAATGGAGTAGGCGCTCTTGTTGTCCTGGAGCACCGCGACCTTGTTGAGCTTGAGGTTCTCCCGCGCGAACTTGGCCATCACGAAGCCCTGGAACGGGTCGATGAAGCAGACGCGGAAGATGAAGTCGCCCTTCTCCGTCACGGTGGGGTTGGTGGACGAGGGCGTAATCATCGGCACGCCGGCCGCCTGCGCCTTCTCCGCCATGGCGAGCGAGCTGGACGAAGCCACCTCGCCCAGGATGAGCACCACCTTGTCCTGGGTGATCAGTCGGGTGACGGCCTGGGCCGCTTCCTCGGGCTTGCTCTGGTCGTCGTAGACGCGCACCACCAGCTTCTTGCCCTTCACCCCGCCCGCCGCGTTGGCCTCCTTCAGCGCCAGCGCGATGCCGTTGCGGCTGGAGATGCCGAAGGTGGCCTGTCCGCCCGTCAGCGCGCCCACTTCGCCCAGGACGATGACGTCGTCGCCCGCCGGGGTGCCGCCGCCCTGCGCCACGGCCGGGACCTGCGCCGCGGGCTGGCCGCCGCCCTCTCCCGTGGGCTGCGTCTTCTTCTCGCAGGCGACCGCCAGGACGGCGAGCGCGGCGAGGAGCATCGGGGCAAGTCGTCGCATGTGGGGGTTCCCTCCGGGGGGAGATGACGGCAAAGCCCCGGTTTTCTAGGGGAGCCCTCCCCATGGGTCAAGCGCACAGCTTGGGACCGGACTGCCGCGAACACCCTGGAACAGCGCTGTCGTGCGCCCTGCCCCCTCCGGGCGTCCCCCGGGACTCAGCCTCCGGAAGGCGTCCCCGGCTCCATCCAGAAATGCTCCCGGCCCGACGGCCCGCGTCGAACCCGGGGCTCCGGCCGGGCTTCCGGGTCCCCTTCCGCCTCGTCCCCCGACACGCCCAGTGCGCGCGCCAGTGCGTCCGCGCAGGGGTGCCACGCCCCGTCGTCCACCGATCGGGCAGGCGGCTGCCCGGCAAGCGTCGTCGTTCCGGCGCTTTCCTTCGCGAGGAGCAGCGCCCTGGGGAGGACCGCCTTCGACGCGGCCACGGAGCCCCGGCGGCGCAGGAGCCCGCCGGCCACCAGCGCCCCCACCATGCCAGCCATCCACGCGAGTCCCGGACGTGAAGCCCGGAACCTGGCGCCGCGAGCGCCGGGGCGACGAGGGCTCCCACTCCACGGCATGCCGCTCCACCGCTTCAAGCTCCGGCCCAGGCTCGTGCCGCCCATGGAAGGCTCCTCGTTCGCGGGCCGGGACACCCGGACCCGCGCTCCAAGGGTGGGGCGTCAGGTGCAGCGCGGCCAGCGGGGGGACGGGTCGCTTCGCCCCTGCATGCCCGCTGTCCTGACGGGGGGAGCAGGAAGGCGCTCAGGGGGCGTGACAACGGCGGGCTGGGTGACGAGCCCCCGGATCACACAGGCCCAGGGGTTTTCTTGTCATCCATTGGACCCACCTTCCTGCTGATGGCCGTGGCGGGCACCTCGCGTCCCTTCCCCCCAGGAACTCCAGCCCAATGCGACGGACGACCTCCGGCGCTCCGCCTGGCCACAACCGACCCGACGTGAAGGCACAAGGAGCCAGTCCATGTTCAATCGCAAAGACATCAAAGGCATCAAGGAAGGCATGGTCGTCCGCAGCAGCGACGGCGAGAAGCTGGGCAAGGTGTTCGCCGTCAGCGAAGGCGAGTTCCACATCGAGAAGGGGATGTTCTTCCCGAAGGACTACCTGGTCCGCTACGCGGAGGTGAGCGACATCCGAGGCGATGAAATCTACCTCAACCACGGTCGCGAGGCCTTGAGCAGCCTGGCCGATGCCAGCAACGCCGGGGCCCTGGGCACGGCGGCCACCGGCGCGGTGGGCACCGTGAAGACGGGCGCGCAGAAGATTGGCGACGTACCGAGGACGGGCATGAAGGACACCCGTCTGGATCCACGTGCCGACCTGAAGGGCGCCGAGCGCATCGCGAACGAGGACGTCACGCTGCGCACCCACCATGAGGAGCTGGAGGCCATCAAGCACCAGCACCGTTCGGGCGAGGCCCAGGTGAGGAAGGTCGTCGTGGAGGAGATGCGCACCGTGCAGGTACCGCTGCGCCACGAGGAGGTGGAGGTGGTGCGCCGGGCGGTGGCGCCGAACACGCCCGACACGGCCGACTTCCGCGAGGAGACCATCCGCATCCCGCTGAGCGCGGAGGACGCGGAGCTGCAGAAGCGGGTCTACGCGGATGAGGACATCGACATCCGCAAGCGCTCCATGGAGGAGACCCGCAGCATGGAAGGCCGCGTCCGCCACGAGGAGGTGGAGGGCGTGACGGTCGTGCGCACCGAGGAGGAGCTGGACGAAGACAGGCGCCGCATCGGCTACAAGGCGGACGCCGACCTGGATCCGCTCAAGCGCCGCTAGTCCTCGCCGTGCGAAATCCGTCTGGCCTTGTGTACGCCCCCCGCATGCCGCCTTCCCGCGGCGTGCGGGGGCTTCTTCAGCGCTCGCGTCCACCCGGGCGCGGCGGAGGCCGGGCGATGGGCGTCGCGCGCGTCGGGGCCTCGCGGGCCGGGTTGACGGAGGTCTCCATCCGCTGCGAGTCGCGCAGCCGCTCCGGAAAGAGCCGGGCCGTGAGCGCCGCCAGCACCGTGTCGCGCACGGGTGGACACGCGGCCACCAACCGGTCCGCCATGGCGTGGGCGGTGTCGAAGCGCGACTCGGGCGCCTTGGACAGCGCCACCGACAGCACGTTCCACAGGGGCACCGGCACTTCCTTGGGACGCAGGAGCTTGTCCTGGCAGATGGCCTTCATCGTGGCCAGCTCGTCGTCGCGGTCGAAGGCGCGCGTGCCCGTGAGCGCCTGGTAGAGGATGAGGCCCATGGCGAACAGGTCGCTGCGCGCGTCCAGCTTCAGCCCCAGCGCCTGCTCCGGGGACATGTAGAGCGGCTTGCCCTTCACGATGCCCGGCAGCGTCACCGTGCGCTGCGCGCGCACCTTCGCCACGCCGAAGTCCAGCACCTTCACCTGGCCGTCGAAGCCAACCATCAGGTTGTGCGGCGACAGGTCGCGGTGCACCAGCTCCAGCGACGCGCCGTCCTCGCCCTTGAGCGCGTGCGCCGCATGCAGCCCCTGCAGGGCCTGCGACACCACGGCGGACGCCACCCCCGGCTCCAGCGGTCCCTTGTTGGCGCGCAGCAGCCGGTCCAGGTCGATGCCGTTCACCAGCTCCATGGCGATGTAGTACGCGCCCTGCGCCTCGCCGAAGTCGTAGACGTGCACGAGGTTGGGGTGCGACAGCCGCAGACCGATTCGCGCCTCGTCCAGGAACTGCTGCACCATCTCCTGCTGCGCCGTCAGGTGCGGAAGGATGCGCTTGAGCGCCACCAGCCGGCCCAGGCCCTCCGGCCCCCGCGTGCGCGCCACCAGCACCTGCGCCATGCCGCCCGTGCCCAGGGGCTTCACGATTTCATAGCGACCAATGCGCCCGCGCTGCACGGGCGTGCCCTCCGCGTCCAGTTCGTCCAGCCGCTCCAGCGGCCCCCGGCCGTCCGTCAGCGCCAGGAAGGACAGCACCGCCGAGTCGAGCTGTTCGCCAATCGCCTCCACCAGCCCCATCACCCGCGCGCCGCCATCCTCGAAGGCCCCGTCCACCACCAGCCCCATCCCGCCCAGGTTGATGCGCCCCAGCGTGAGCTGCACGCAGAAGAGCGTGCGGCCATCGCGCAGCGGCTTCGGCCCCGTCCAGTGCGCCGCTTCGAAGACGTCCGCCCCCAGCTCCCCCAGCACCCGCGTCAGCACCGGACCGCGCGTGCCCCGGAGCGACACGAAGCCCGCCCGGGCGTGCACCATCCGCGCGCACTGCGTGAGGAAGACGTCCAGACCGGTGTCCAGGTCCAGACCCCGCTCCAGGCAGTCCTCGAGGATGTCGTCGGCCATCCGGTTCACGGCCGTCAGGCCGCGCAGGAAGGCGAGCTCTTCTTCGGGGGAATGGAACTCCACGCACCCATCAATACCCGAAAAGCCGGCGCAGAGAAGCGCCCGGGAGGTGGGGCGTCAGACGCGCTCGCGGTCCAGGCGCACCGCCGGGGGCAGGCGCTCCGGCAGTTCCGGGGAGGCCCGGGTGACGGGGTGCTCCAGCATGCCGTGCCGGTCCAGCATGTGCTCCAGGTGCGCCACGCGGGCGCGCAGCCCTTCCAGCTCTCCAGCGGACACCTGCCCGCGGGCTTGCACTTCGCGCACGCGCAGCCACGTCTCCACCACGGGCTTGAGGGCGAAGCGCAGCGTGAGGCCGAGCAGCGGCACACCGACGGTCATGCCGGTGACCAGGATGACCACCACGGCTTCTGTCAGTTCCATGAGGGGGGCTCCGGGGAAGAAAGAGGCGGACCCCCGGGCCTACGAACGCGGGCGCCGGGCGATTGCTGGCCCCGGCGTTTTCCCACCGACCGGACAGCGCAGGCCCGGCGGAGTGTCAGCCGGACTTGGCCTGGTCGCTGTAGATGGCGTCGGCGATGCGGTAGGCGCTGCCCTCCAGGCGCTGGAAGGCTTCGCGCAGGGCGCCCACGTCGGAGGTGTTGAGGATGGAGCGCAGGCGCTCCAGGTCCACCTTGATCTCCTCGCGGTCCTTCTCCGCCAGGAGGCTGGCGTACTCCTCCAGGCTCTTCTCCGTGGTGTAGATGAGCCCGTCCGCGTTGTTGCGCAGCTCCGCCAGCTCCTTCTTCTTCTTGTCGTCCGCGGAGTGCGACTGGGCGTCGGAGATCATCGTCTGGATCTCCGCCTCCGACAGGCCGGAGTTGCCCACCACGCGCACCTGCTGCTGCTTGCCGGTGCCCAGGTCGCGCGCGCTCACGTGCACGATGCCGTTCGCGTCGATGTCGAAGGACACTTCAATCTGCGGCACGCCACGGGGCGCCGGGGGGATGCCCACCAGTTCGAAGCGCGCGAGCGTCTTGTTGTCCGCCGCCATCTCGCGCTCGCCCTGGAGGACGTGCACGGACACGAGCGGCTGGTTGTCCACGGCGGTGGAGAACACCTGGCCCTTCTTGCAGGGGATGGTGGTGTTCTTGTCGATGATCTTCGTGAACACGCCGCCCGCCGTCTCCACGCCCAGGGACAGCGGCGTGACGTCCAGCAGGAGGACGTCCTTCACCTCGCCCTTGAGCACGCCACCCTGGATGGCGGCGCCCACGGCGACGACCTCGTCCGGGTTGATGCCCTTGTGGGGCTCCTTGCCGAAGAACTCCTTCACCTTCTGCTGCACGCGGGGCATGCGCGTCATGCCGCCCACCAGGAGCACCTGGTTGATGGCCTGCGCGGTGACACCCGCGTCCTTGAGAGCGATGCGGCACGGCTCGATGGAGCGGTCGATGAGGTCCGCGACCAGCGCTTCAAAGGTGGACCGGTCGATGGTCTCCGTGAGGTGCTTGGGGCCGGACGCGTCCGCGGTGATGAACGGGAGGTTGACCTCCGTCTCCGGGGCGCTGGACAGCTCGTGCTTGGCGCGCTCGGCGGCTTCCTTCAGGCGCTGGAGCGCCATGCGGTCCTTGCGCAGGTCCAGGCCGTTGTTGCCCTCGGCGAAGCGCTTGGCCAGGTAGTCGATGAGGCGCTGGTCGAAGTCCTCGCCGCCCAGGAACGTGTCGCCGTTCGTGCTCTTCACCTCGAACACACCGGAGGTGAGCTCGAGGATGGAGATATCGAACGTGCCGCCGCCCAGGTCGTAGACGGCGATGCGCTCCGTGGGGCTGTCCTTCACCTTGTCCAGGCCGTACGCGAGCGCCGCGGCGGTGGGCTCGTTGATGATGCGCAGCACGCTCAGGCCCGCGATGCGGCCCGCGTCCTTGGTGGCCTGGCGCTGGCTGTCGTTGAAGTAGGCGGGGACGGTGATGACGGCCTCGGTGACGGGCTCGCCCAGGTAGTCCTCCGCCGTCTGCTTCATCTTCATCAGCACGATGGCGCTGACTTCCGGCGGGCTGTAGCCCTTGCCGCGGATCTCCACCCACGCGTCGCCGTTGGGGCTTGGGGCCACCTTGAAGGAGCTGACGCCAATGGCCTTGCGCGCCTCCGGCGAGTCGTACTTGCGGCCGATGAGGCGCTTGGCCGCGAAGACCGTGTTCTCCGGGTTGGTGATGGCCTGCCGCTTGGCGATCTGCCCCACCAGGCGCTCACCGGAGTCGGTGAAGCCCACCATGGACGGAGTGGTGCGGCTGCCTTCGCTGTTGGGGATGACCACCGGCTCGCCGCCTTCCATGACGGCGACGCAGGAGTTCGTGGTGCCCAGGTCGATACCAATCACCTTCGCCATGACTACTGACTCCCCCCGGAGGAACTCTCGGAATCCGCGGGCGCCTGGGGCGCCTCGCTGCTGCTGGACTGCGAATCGGTGCTGACGGGCGCGTCCGCGGCGGCGACTGGCGGCGGGGCGACGACTTCGGGCGCGCGCGCGACGACGACCATCGCGGGACGCACCAGCCGGTCATTGAGGTGGAAGCCTCGCGCCACCTCATAGACGACGTGGCCGGAGGCGACGTCCGCGGTCTCCACCTGCTGGATGGCTTCGTGCAGGCGCGGGTCGAAGGGCTGCCCCTTGGCGCTGAAGCCCTTCACGCCGTGGCGGGAGAGCGCGTCCTCGAAGGACTTGCGCGTCATGGCCACGCCCTTCTGGAAGCTGTCGAAGTCGGTGGACTTGCTGGCGGCGTCGAGCGCGCGGTCCATGTTGTCCATGACCGGGAGCAGGTCCTTGAGGAGCTTCTCCGCCCCGAACTTCTGGACGTCCTCCTTCTCCTTCTGGGCGCGCTTTCGGTAGTTCTCCAGGTCCGCGGCGGCGCGCAAGGCGCGCTCCTGGAAGTCCTTGGCGCGCTCGTGCGCTTCCTTCAAGCGCTCCAGCGTCTCGCGGGCCTTGGCCTGGCTGAAGTCCAACTGCGCGCGCAGGGACTCCACCTCCTGCCGGAGCGCGACCGCGTCCTCGGTGGGGGGAGTGACCTCGGGGGTGGGTGCGGCCGCTTCGGATCCGGAGGCGGCGACTTCCACCTCCACCTCCGTTTCCGAACCTGCGGTGTCCGCGTCTTCGTCCATCCGACGCTCGACGCTGGCAACCGCCTCGTCGATTACGTCCTGCCCGATGTCCGTCTGGATGCTGCCCTTGTCATTGGTGCCCGACACGGCGCGCACTATCTCACGCGCCGGGGAGCGATCCAACAGGACCCGAGGGAGGGTCCACGCCATGCCCTGCATGCGGGCAGGCGCGGTTCATGCGCAGCGGAACTTCACGCTCCGGGCGCGGCTTTCTTGCGTCCCAACGTTTTCTTGGAAGCCGATTTCTTCGCGGCCTTGGCACCTTTCGGGGCCGGAGCCGGGGCGGCGGCGGTCTTCTTGCGGCCAATGGACTTGGGGGCCTTGGAGGCCTTGGCCTTGTCCGCGCTCTTCGCCTTGGGAGCCGAGGCGCGGGGGGCGGCGGCGGCCGGGGGTGCCTCGGAAGAAGGCTCCGAGCCGGTCCCGGACGGGGTGCCGGTGGCGCCGGCGCCGGGCTTGAAGGCCTCCTCGACGGTGGTCTCGACGCGGCGCACGGCGGTTTCAATCTTCTCCGCGGCGGTCTTGGTGGTGGCGGCGGCCCAGGTGCGCAGTTGTTCCAGGCCTTCCTTCACCTTGGCCTGCTTCTCCGGGTCCTTCACTTCCTTGAGGAGCCGCTCGGCCTCACCCCGGAGGTCGTCCGTGGTGCGCTTGAGGTCCTCGCCGGTGCGCTTGAGGAAGTCCATCAACTGCCTGTCCCACTTCTCGGCCATGACCCGTCTCCTCCGCTCTGGCTGCCTGAACCCATCCAACTGCACGTCCCACAGGAGCGCAAAGCCTTCCGTCCTGTCCAGACGCAGACGGCGGGATGCGCCATCGATTGCCTTGTGACGCTGCGTCAGCCACCCTGGCTGGCGGCAAGCGGGTGCCCGCGCGACAGTCCAGTGCCGGACACGTTAAGGTGCGTGCCCTCTGCCGGAAAGCCGCCATCGCGCGGTGCCGGTGCTGGAGCCTCCTTTTATGTCGCGGTCCATCCGGGCGGTCTGGTCGCTCGTCGTGTTCACCACCGTCGTGTCGCTGTCCGCGTGTACCTCCGAGGACCCGGAGACGGAGGGGCCGGTGTTGCCGGCGGTCACGCTGCGCGCGACGACGGTGGGCGCGCCCTTCGAACAGGTGCTGACCGCGACCGGGGGCACGCCGCCCCTCACCTATTCTGTGGGCGCGCTGCCGCCGGGCTTCTCCTTCTATGGAGACAGCGGGCGACTGGTGGGGCCCGCCACCGAAGAGGGCGAATGGACGCTGACGGTGGGCGTGCGCGACGCGAGGGGCACCCAGCAGACGCGAGGCTACGTTCTGAAGGCCTGGGCGGCGCCGGTCATCATCACCGTGTCGCCACTGCCACCCGCCACGGCGGGCGTCGACCACACCTTCACCTTCACGGCCACCGGGGGGGCGCCGCCGCTGACCTGGTCACAGGAGGGGGGAGCGCTGCCGCCGGGGCTGGAGCTGTCGCCGGCCGGGGTGCTGACGGGCACGCCGCAGAATCCCGCGCTGTATGAGTTCACGCTGCGGGTGGAGGACGCCAACGGCGTCCAGGCCACCGCCGTGCTGCGGCTGCCCCTGCGCACCCCGAACGGCGACCTGCCGGACGGCGGTCCGGTGACGGACGCCGGGACGGACGGTGGGACGAAGACGGACGGCGGCACGACGACGGACGCGGGGCCGGCGACGTCGGCGCCCCTGAAGGTGGGCAACTGGAACATCGAGTGGTTCGGGGACACGGGCTACGGGCCCACCGACGAGGCGTTGCAGTTGGCCAACGTCACGGCGGTCCTCGCGGACGCGGGGCCGGACGTGATGGGCGTGGCGGAGATCGTCAGCGAGACCCAGTTCAACGCGCTGAAGGCGGGGCTGCCCGGCTACGACGGCTTGCTGGCGAGTGATTCCTCGCGGGTCGGCGGCGCGTCCTACTACTACAGCGCCACGGACCAGAAGGTGGGCGTGCTGTTCAAGTCGGGCGTGGTGCAGTTGCTGGACGCGAACGTCGTGCTGTCGTCGTGTGTCAGCGACTTCGCCGGACGTCCGCCGCTGCGCGTGGACCTGCGCGTGACGCGGGGGAGCGTGAAGGTGGACCTGACGGTGATGGTGCTTCACATGAAGGCGTTCGCGGATGCGGACGCGTACGCCCGGCGTCAGGCCGCGTCGGCGTGCCTCAAGGACTACCTGGACACGAACCTGCCCACGCAGAACGTGATGGTGATGGGGGACTGGAACGACGACGTGGACGCGTCCATCTACGTGACGAACCCGTCGCCGTTCCAGAACCTGGTGAGCGATCCGGCGCGCTACAAGTTCCTCACCCAGTCGCTGTCGGAGTCGGGGGTGCGCTCCACGGTGAGCAACACGCAGTTCATCGACCATCAGTTGGTGACGAACGAGCTGGTGCCGTACCACGTGGCGGACTCCACGGTGGTGCTCAGGCCGACCATCGCCAACTACAAGGACACCACGTCCGACCACTACCCCATCTTCAGCCGCTTCGACTTCGGCACACTGGCGCAGGCGCGCAGCGTGAAGGTCACGGCGCCCAACGGCGGCGAGACGCTGGCGGCGGGCAGCACGTTCGCCATCACCTGGACATCGAGCAGCGTGTCGCAGGTGAACGTGCAGTACTCGTTGGACGGCACGGTGTGGCGCGACGTGGCGACGAACCTGTCGGCGGCGAGCGGGAGCTACACGTGGACGGTGCCGAGCGAGTCGTCCACCACGGCGCGGGTGCGGGTGGCGGACGCGACGCGCGCCGACGTGGCGGACCTGAGCGACGGGGCGTTCACGCTGACGCGGCCGACGCAGCAGGTGTTCATCAACGAGTACCTGGCGCAGCCGACCAACGTCTCGGGCGGGACTACGCCGGACTACGACCAGCAGTTCGTGGAGCTCTACAACGCGGGGCCGGGTTCGGTGGACCTGAGCGGCTGGAAGATCCACGACGCGAAGTCGTATTCGGGCACGGATGCGGCGCGACACACGTTCGCGGCGGGCACGGTGTTGCCGGCGGGCAAGGGGTACGTGGTGTATTCGGGGGCCACGGCGCTGCCGCCGGGGGCGACGTACGCGACGGTGTCCAACGGCGGCCAGGGGCTGCGCTTCGACCGAGGCGTGAACCAGAACGGCGCAGGCGACACGGTGTACCTGGTGCGCGCGGACGGCACGGTGCAGGACAGCCATTCGTATGCGAGTCCGCCCGTGGATGTGTATCAGAGCTATTCGTTCAACCGGAAGCCGGACAGGAGTGCCACGGGGCTCTGGGGCCTCTGCTACGACCTGGCGTCCTACTTCGCGACCCCGGGGAAGAGGGCGGACAACACCGCGTTCTGACGGAGCCGCGAGGCAAGACTTCCACCTGGGGATCTGCTTGGGTGGACGCATGACTTCGCGACCCCGTGCGTTGAGCGCGGATCCCGTCTGGCTGCGCCTCACGGCCACTTTGATGTGCTTGCTGCTGTCGGCCTGTGGGACGGCACGGGGGGTGGTGGCTCCGGCTCTGGAGGATCTTCCGCGCCTCGTGCTGGTGCTGCGCGAAGCACCAGACGGGAGCTTCACGCAGGAGTGGCGGCCGGCGGAGGCGTCCGAGCTTGCCCGCTACGTGAAGGCGGATGAGGGCCGGCGCATCGTGCGGACCGCTCGCTCCGTGCGGGATTGCGATGCGGAGCACCTGGAGTGCATGCGGGAATGCTTCAGTCGCCCACTGCCTCGCGGGTACGGACATGCCAGCAAGACGGACTACTGCAACAACAGGTGCCGTCAGCCCTACCTGGACTGTGCTGAATTGGAGAAGCTTCGGCCCCAGACACTGTCCTCCGTCGAGGAGGTCTCGGACTGGGTGAGCCGCCACCGCGAATCGCTTCTTGTCGGTAGCGTGGTTGTCATCGCGGGGGTTGTCTTCGTCGTCGTGTCCGCAGGCGCGGGTCTGGTCGTCCTGGCACCCGCACTGTTCCTGACTGACTCTGACGATGGCCTCTCACGTCCTCTTGCAGGGGTGCTTCCATGACAAGACTCTTCGACCAGATCGAGGTGCTCGGGCGGATCGCACTCGATGATGCCCCAGCAACCCCCGGAAGCGAGGAAGCGCTCCAAGCCGCCGCGACCGCCATCCGCTTCATCGAGACGTCCGGACAGACCTACGACTTCGAGGACTACGTCCAGAGCCTCGAAGCATACGCTCCCCCCCTCGCCATTGGTCGGTTCGCCACCCGGGAGGAGGCAGAGGCGGGGATGAAGGCTCGGAGGCGGCCTCCTGCGGCGGCGTTCGTGCTGATCGCGGACGCCTACTACTCCGCCATGTACGTCCCCTCCACCGGGAAAACCCACCTGGTCTCGCTCCCCATCATCCTGGAGCATTACCTCGCGGAGATGGCGAACGACGGGCCCAAGCCTTCGGGTCTTTCTTTCGATTCCAAAGCCGAAGCGGAGGCCTGGCTCCACCAGCAACCCACGCCCCCGCAGCAGGTCGTCATCCTGATTGCCGGCGCCCCGTACCTGGCCGCCTACCACCACCGCATCGACTACCGCGTCCTGTATCCCCTGCCCCCTCCCACGCCTCCTTCGCAGGAGGCGTGAGGACACGGGACGCGATTACAGACGGATCTGCAGGCGCACGCCGGGCTGGATCCAGACGTGGAGCGACTTCTGGTCGCTCGGGACGTCGATGTCCTGCGACGCTCCGAAGATCTCGGTGTCCACGTTCGAGTACTGCCCCACCGAGGCCGAGATGTACGGCCCCACCGCGATGGAGCGGGTGAGCTGGAAGTCCACGCCGAAGTGCGCGTGCCCCAGGTCGAATCCGCGCACGCCCACCTTCGCGAGCGTGTCCTCGGACGTGCCCACCCGCAGCGAACCGATTTCGTAGCCCACGCCCACCCCCACCCAGGGCCCCACGAAGCCTTCCGGCGCGAAGTGGTAGTCCAGGTCCACGCCGAAGCGCAGCACCCGCGCCTTGCACTGCGCCTCTTCCTCGCAGCCGTCGGGCTTCGCGATGCCGTACTGGAAATAGCCACCCAGCGAGAGGTGCCGGTTGAAGAAGTAGGAGAGGTCCACCTGCGGCGCCACCGTGTTGCCGAACAACTCGGACTGCGAGGTGTCCTCCACGGCGTCGCCCACGGGAATGCCGTACGCACCGCGCACGCCCAGCGCCAGCCCGGAACCCGAAGACACTTCCTGGGCCACCGCGGGCACCGCCAACAACGAGAGGGACATCACCAGCGAGGGGATGAGGGTTCGGGAAGTCATGTCGTTCACCGGAGAAGGAGGTCGTCGTCGGACAGCGGGTGGATGCGTCGCCCCCGCGCATTGCAAGGGCACGGCCACTCGCGTCCAGGGCCTTACACCCAGGCGTGTATTTCCGCATCGCGCGCGAGGGGAATCGCGCCCCCCGCAGGGGAGCCCGGTCCCCGCGTCCCGGCCTTTTGTGAGTCATGACAGGCATGTCAGCACCCGGAAGAGGGCGGTTTCGTCGCCCCCGAACCTGACAGGCATGTCAGCCTTTCCAGGTCGCCCCGCGCGCCCCACGGAGGGGAGCACCCACCTGACAGGACCTCCCCGGCCTGGCCCGCTTCATGCGAGGGTCCCGGCGAATTCCAGGGGCGTGGGCCCCGGGGGAGGATTCACATGCGACGTGGATGGCTGGGCATGGCGCTGCTGGTGATGGCGGCCTGTGGTGAGGACGAGAGCCTGGAGGTGGCGCTCGCGGAGGTGGACAGCTCTGGCATCACCGGCACGCTGTTCGCGGTGGAGACGCCGGGCAAGTCGGGGCTGGGGGAGACGCGCTTCAACTTCACCGCCATCGACACCACGGCCATCGCTGCGGGCGTTGCTCCGAGGCCCATGGTGGGCTTCCTGCACGAGGGCCGGTGCGCGGCGCTCGGCATGTCCGAACACACGGAGGGCTTCGAGGCGGACAGCTACGCGCGGCAGCAGTACTACGCGGTCGAGGGACGCGACTCCCACGCGGATCAACTGGATGCATACAAGGGCTCGCACGCGTTCGCCATCCACCTGCGCGTGACGGACTTCACCGACGACAGCGGCGCGGTCCTGGCCTGTGGCGACCTCTGAGGCACGTGCCGACATGGAACCGTTGACCGAGAACTCCGACATCGTCCGCTGGCTGCGCGAAGAACGCGCGAACCGGGGGCTGGCGCGCATCGAGTTGTCCGCCGCGCTGAAGTACCAGGGCGAAATCTACGACGACACGCTGCTCTTCACCGCGCCGGATGGAGCGCTGAGCTTCGGCACCCTTCCGGATGCCCAGCGCACCCAGGTCCAGGCCCTGCTGCGTCAGCACCACGCCGAAGAGACCGCGCGCGGGAACATCGAGCTGACCGTCATCTGCGATGCCACCTCCGCGCCGAGCATCCGGTTGACGGACGAGCTGCAACGTCGGCGCGCCGAGCAGGAGCAGGCCCAGGCGGAGGCCCACTTCGACACCCGGCCCTACGGACGCGCGCTGGCGCAGCGGGTGGCGGAAATCCTGGATGCCGGGGGCGAGCTGACTGTCACCATCGATCCCCGGGAGGGCTTGCTCCGGGCGCTGTGGAAGCCCGACAGTGGAACGTATGCCCATGGGCTGCGGTACGCGGAGGGGGACTCGGAGGCATTGGCGACGTTCGCGTCGCGGGATGAGTTCATCCGCTGGCTCGCCGAACGCAGCGACGAGGTCTTCGCCAAGGAAGACCGGCCCGAAGATCCGCTCTCCTGGGGCCATGGGACGTTCAACCGCGCGTTCTTCGTCCGGAAGACGGGACAGCGGTCGTAGCAGGTCCACGGTGGGAGCCCCTTCGTCGAGGGGACGAAGGCTCCGCTGCCATCGCTGACGCCCTGCCGCATCCTGGTTCCTCTCTCCCATTCCCCAGGTAGGCTGGGTTCTCATGTCGCGTCCGCGAAACGTCCGGTCCTCGCGGGCCAGGAGGGCCCTTTCATGTCACCCCTATCTGTTAGGTTTGAAGGATGGAGGTGACCCGTGATGTCGCTGTCCTCTTCGGTCATTCCCGTGGTGCTGGTGGCCCTGGTGGCTTCGGCGGCGGTGGCACAGCCCGGGACTCCACCGGGCCGGGAGCGCAAAGCCCGACAGTTCACGCTGCGCGCGGAGGAGCCTCCGGTGCTGCATCCGTTGCGCGTCGCCGCACGGGAAGTCACCACCGTCACGTTCGATGCGCCCATCGTTCCAGACTCCGTGGACCGGGCCGCGCTCGCGCCGTTCTTTTCGCGCGTCGGGGTCTATGCGGATGCGCTCGTGCTCAAGGCTTCCGTGGACCTGCCAGCGGGACAGGGGCCCGTCATCACCGTGCGCTTCGCGGGCGAGGGTGCTCCTTCACAGGTGGGGTTCGTGCTCACGACCGTGGACGCGGAAGTGGATTCACAGGTGGAGGTCTTCCGGCACGGACGCACCGCGCAGGAGCTGGGGAAGGAACTGGCGGACCTGCGGGCCCGGTGCGCTGTCACGGAGGCGGGCTTCGCGACGCTGCGTGCGCAGTGCGCGCTCAGTGGATTGGGGGGCGCGGTGTTGACAGGGGCCATCTCCCCCAAGGGCGTTGCCTTGGGGCATCTACCTCGACCGATTGAAAGCCTGGGCCTCCGCGCGGTGAGTCCTCATGTGCTCTACCGCTCCGGAGACACGTTCGCGCTGGCGACAACCCTGATCAATTCCGACGATTCACGTTCCTGGGCTCCAGGGGTCGGGCGTGTGACACCTCAGACCTTGGATGGAAGCGCGTTGCCAGCCCGCGAGTACCCCCTCCTCGTGCGTGAAAAGCAGTTGGAGCCCGGCACTCGCGCCCCAGTGGTGATGGAGTGGTACATCCCTCCCGAAGTGCCTCCTGGCACCACCTTCATCCTGGAATTGTTGGACGCAACGGGCAAGCGCGGCGTCCGGTGGGAGCAGGTGACGCCATGAGCAGCCTGGACAGACTTTCGGCGGAGGCAGGCCATGCGCGGTGAGCCTTCTTCCGGAGAAGCAACACGGCGGCGGATGGATGCGCCCGCCCTGAGGGTGTTGTCCGTCGAGGCACTTCCTCCGGGCACCATCGTCGGCCGCTGGGAGGTCCTGCGCCGCCTGGCGGCGGGGGGCTATGGCACCGTCTACGCCGTTCGCAGGGCAGGCCGACCCCGCGCCCGGGAACATGCCCTGAAGTTGGCCCGCCACGTCGACAGCCCCTGGTTCTCACGCGAGGCGGAAATCCTGTCCCGCTTGCGGCACCCAGGTGTGCCCCGCCTGATGACCGCCGATGCGTGGCGACCGGGTGCCGGGAGCTATCCGTTCCTGGTGATGGAACATGTGGAGGGCGAGTCGCTCTATGCGTGGTCCAGCGCTCGCAATCCCACGGCGCGCGAAGTGGGCGCCTTGCTCGCGCAAGCAGCGGAGGTGCTGGCCTTCGCGCACCAGCGCGGCGTCCTCCATCGCGACGTCAAGGGCGACAATGTCCGGGTCCAACCCGGGGGACGGCTCAAGCTCCTGGACTGGGGCGCAGGCTGGCATCCGGAGGCAACGCCTCTCACGGACACGGGACAGCTTCCTCCTGGCACGGCGCACTACTACAGCCCCCAACTGCACCACTGGCGGGCCTCCGCGCACCTTCCGCATGCGGGAGAGTCACCCACCTATTCGGTGGCGGATGAGCTGTATGCCCTGGGCGTGTCGTTCTACCGACTGCTGACGGAAACCTATCCAGCGTCAGCATTGGGCGCGGAGGGGTTCAGACTGCGGGAGGGCTGCACGGCTCCCTCTGTCTCGTTGCTCAATCCGCGTGTGCCCAAGGCGCTCGCATCCCTCATCGACCGGTTGCTCGCCTTCGAGCCTGAAGCGCGGCCTCCAAGCGCATCCGCCCTGTCATCCGAAGTCCGGAGCGCCCTGGCTTACGCGGATGAGGAGTGGGACGTCGCGCTGTTCGACTGGGTCTTCCCACCCTCTCCACAATCGCGCACCACACAAATGGAAGCGGGTCCGGCGGGCCCGATGGCGCCTGGGCAGGAAGTGGCGCTCCAACATGCCCGCCTCCAGCGCAGGGACCAGTTGCAAGGGATGCGCGATGCCCGGGAACTGCGTCGGCGTGTCCCCGCGCACGTGGCCCAGATGGAAGCACAAGCCATCCTCGCTGCCAGTCCAGTGCGACGCCGTCAGGCACTGCGGACGGCTTGTCGATGGGGTGGCTTGGGAGCCCTTCTCCTGCTGTCCCTGGTCTGGCTGACCTGGAGCCTGGGAGTCCTCCCGAAGCAGAAGCCGACTGGCGCGTCCGGCGGCATCAACGTTGCACTGCCCACTTCACCACCGATGGCGCGGCCGACAACGCCCGACCAAGCTGCCGCGCCCGGGGCGGCCCCGTCTTCCCAAGTGCCGCGCCCACTGGAGAAGAACGCCATGACCGTCCCCTTGAAGAAGGACCGCGCCTCCCGCTCCCGTTCGCTCGCCCGAGATTGCACGCTGGCCGTCAGCGCGGCCTCCACCCTGGTCGCCTGCGCGGGCACACCCCTGCGTCCCGAACCCCAGCGCTGTCCCCAGGCCGCCCTGGACTCGATGAAGGAATTGAGGCTGCACAGGGATGAAAAAGGGGGCCTGACGCTCGACATCCGCTACCCCTGGCGGATGGATGTCGAGGACGTCACCGTGAAGGACGGCGACATCGTCAGCGTCCTCCAGGAGCGACACGGCCGGCTTCCAGAAGGCACGCTGCTCTACGGACGGTTGTGGACAGGCGGCGAGTGGGTCGTCGGCCACTACACCCGGGCGGAAACACCTGACGGCCACACCCATCCTGTCTGTCTCATTCTCGGGAATCCGGAACAGGGCGGCTGGTGGAAGAACCCCGGCTCCAAGCCCGGGGCCACCAACGTGTCCCGCACTGTGGGCTACACCGTCGTGGATGCCTTTCCCTGACCTCTCGAAGGGACCAGGGTTTCAGTGATACCTGGGCGTGGATGGCACCCATTGTGGAGCAGGAACAGCCTCGGCACCTCGTGCTCTACACCCCCCGGCCCGACGTGGGATGGCGCTACGCCATCTACACGGAGCCGCTCGCCATCATCGACGGGGTATTGTTGGACTGCCCTCGCACGGCCCCATTCGACGAGGCGCGGACCCACCTGGAACAGAAGCTGACAGAGCTCTTCGGGGGTACCTACACGCTGCGCTGGACCCCAGACACCCAGCCGGGTTGGTGGAAGGGCGAGGTGCTCGACCCCACCCCTCCACCGGATTG
>NZ_RAVZ01000149.1 GCF_003611635.1 Corallococcus terminator
CCGCCGCGCTCTGGGCGGGAGTCGGTGCGCCGACGGCGGGTGCGCTCACCGTAGGCCGTGCGTTCGCGGGAACCGCCGCGCTCTGGACCGGGGGCGGTGCGCTGACGGCGGGAAGGGCGTTGGCGGTGGGGCGAGAGCCGACAGGGAGCACTTCGGCCTGAGGCGGCGGTGCACCGACCGCCGGAGCGCTCACCGTGGGCCGTGCGTTCGCGGGAACCGCCGCGCTCTGGGCCGGGGGCGTTGCGCCGACGGCGGGAAGGGCGTTGGCGGTGGGGCGTGCTTGCGCCGGCACGGAAGCGGTCGCTACCTGCGGCGGTGTCGCTCCCACGGACGGAATCCCAGGGACGGTGGGCCGCGTCGCGGCCGTGGCTCCCACGGGTGCAACTCCCGGTGGCGGCGAGCGCGGAGCGGAAGTCATCGGCGCGATGCCCGGAGGCGGCGGACGCGGCGGTGTTCCTCCCGCACCCACGGGCGCGAGGCCCGCAGGCGTCGGACGCGGAGGAGCGCCTTCAACACCCAGAGGCGCGATGCCCGGAGGCGTCGGACGGGGCGGTGCTCCTCCCGCACCCACGGGCGCGAGGCCTGGTGGCGTCGGACGCGGCGGGGCGCCTTCAACACCCAGAGGCGCGATGCCCGGAGGCGTCTGACGGGGCGGTGCTCCTCCCGCACCCACGGGCGCGAGGCCCGCGGGCGTCGCACGCGGAGGCGCTCCCGCGGTCGGTGCACGCGGTGGCACCGCCGCCACTCCACCGGCCGATGAAGGCCGCGCCGTCGCCGGGGCCACCGCCGGGATACCTCCGGACGACGGGGACGCAGCCGACGGAGCCACCGGCGGCGGCGTGGCGCGTGTGGCCGCCGGTGCCGCGCGCGGCGGAACCGCTGGCACCGCGCCGCTCGGAGCCCGGGTCGCGGGCGCCACGGACGGGGGCACGGCCGCCGTCAGACGGGGCAGCGCGGGTGTCGCTGGACGTGCGGGGGGCGCGGGCGTCGAGGGCCCTGGCGGTGCGCCGGACGTCGGATCAGAAGGCTCTGACATCAGCGGTGCCTAGTTGGCCATGGCCGGCAGGTCGTTGCTGTTGTGGCCCGCGAGCCGCGTGTTGCGGTTGGACTGGATCGACTGCTGGATGTCCGCTTCCGTCATGCCCGACGACAGCGTGATCGACGTGGACGTCTTCTGGCCCGTCTCCACGTCACACGCGGACACGTTCACCAGCCCGTCCGTGTTGATCTCGAACGTCACTTCGATCTTCACCTCGCCGCGATACCCGATGCGGAAGCCCGCGAACTCGAACTCGCCCAGCATCTCGCACTCTTCGGCGCGGTTGGACTCGCCCTGGTACACGCGGATCTTCACCTTCTCCTGCCCGTCGCGGCTGGTGGTGAACGTCTTCGAGCGGTCGATGGGCACCGGCGTGTTCTTGTCGATGATCTTCTCGGTGTACCCACCCACCGTGCCAATCCGCAGCGTCAGCGGCGTGACGTCCACCAGGAACGTTTCCGTCTTGCTGTCCAGGAGCGCGTGCGACTGGAGCGCCGCGCCCATGGCCACGACCTGATCCGGGTTGATGCCCTCCAGCGGATCCTTCTGGAAGTAGTGCTTCACCGAGTTGCGGATGATGGGCAGCCGCGTGGGCCCGCCCACCAGGATGACCGCGTCGATGTCCGCCGCCGTCAGGCGCGCGCTCTGGAGCGCTTCGTCGCAGACCTTGAACGTGCGCTGCACCAGGTCCATCACCATCCGGTTGAACTGGTCCTGGTTGAGCGTGTTGCGCAGGTCCATCACGTTGCCGTTGGCGTCCTGGCAGATGCCCTGGCAGAGCACTTCCGCCGTGCCGTTCTGGCCCACGTCGATCTTCGCCTTCTCCGCCGCGTCCTTGAGCATCTGCAGGCAGTACTTGTTCTGCCGCAGGTCCAGCCGCGTGCGCGCCAGGAAGTCGTCCGCCATCCACGTCATGATGCGGTCGTCGAAGTCGTCGCCGCCCAGGTATGTGTCACCCGCCGTCGCGAGCACCTCGAAGACGTCCTTGCCAATCTCCAGGATGGACACGTCGAAGGTGCCGCCGCCCAGGTCGTACACGACGACGCGCTGGTTGACGTCCCGGCCAAAGCCATACGCGAGCGCAGCGGCGGTGGGCTCGTTGATGATGCGCAGCACCTCCAGCCCCGCGATGCGACCCGCGTCCTTCGTCGCCTGACGCTGGTTGTCGTTGAAGTACGCCGGGACCGTGACGACGGCCTTGGTCACCTCGCGGCCCAGGTACGTCTCCGCGACGGCCTTCATCTCCTTGAGCACCAGCGCCGAAATCTCCGGCAGCGAGTAGCTGCGATCGCGGACCCCGATGCGCACCGAGTTGTTCTCGCCCTCGACGATGCGGTACGGCATCACCGCCTGCGCCTTCTTCACCTCGTCGGAGAAGTAGTAGCGGCCGATGAGCCGCTTGGCCGAGTACACCGTGTTCTCGGGGCTGGTGATGATGTTCTTCTTCGCCGCGTTGCCCACCAGCACGGACCCTTCCTCCAGGAAGGACACGCACGAGGCATGCGTCGTCTCACCCCACTCGTTGGGGATGACCGTGGGCTGGCCTTCGTGGACGACGGACACGCACGAATACGACGTGCCCAGGTCGATGCCGATTGCGATGTCGTCCGCCATTCCGTCTCCGGTGAAGACCTGCACCCCGGTCCCTCTGGGGGGGAGCTGCCGAGAAGCGGACCGAGGTTAGGCCCCACGGTGTGACGTGTCAATTCTGAGAAAGGCCAAACGCCAGCCATTTCAAGGGCTTAGCGCCAGAGCAGGGGAGCAGGGGGGCGGCGCTGAATCACGCCCGTCACGGCCTTATCCCTTGAGGGGAAGGGGGGTACAGCGCATGTCCGCGATTCTCGCCGCGTTGTCGTCGGATCCCAATCTCCTGCGGTGCGAGCTGCACCGTCTCACCCAGCAGGTCGTCCTGCGCCCGGACGCGCACACCAATGCCCTGGGCGTGGGCTCCTATGCCCAGGAGGAGGTCCTGCTTCGCCGGCTGGCCCCGGGCACGGACGTCACCCTGGACGACCTGGGGCCACCGCACGAGTCGGAAGCGGTGCTCTTCCACGCAGGCCGCCTGCCGCCCGGCCGGTCGCCCGAGGAGAACACCCAGCCCTTCCGGGCCCGCCACTGGTTGTTCGCCCACCAGGAACCGCTGCCGGACTTCGCGCCCCTGCGTGCTCCGTTGCTGGCACGCGTGCCGGAGCACCTCCAGCGGCAGGTGCGGGGCGCCACCGACAGCGAGGTGCTCTTCGCCCTGTTCCTCACGCGCCTGCGCGACTCGGGCCGCACGGATGATCCACGCCTGGAGCCGGCCGTCGCGGGCCGCCTGCTGCGCGACACGGTGCGCGAGGTGGAGGCCGCGCTCGTGGAGGCGGGGCAGGTGCGCACGCCGCCGCTGAACCTGGTGGCCACCAACGGCGGGGTGCTCCTGGCCACCCGCTGCGGCGAATCGCCGATGTACTACACGCGCCTGGAGGGCAGCGCGGAGTGCGCGCACTGCGGCGTGGACGCGAACACGCCGGAGACGCAGCCCGCGGTGGGCGCGCACCGGCGCCGTCGCACGGTGGTGGTGGCCAGCCACGTCACCCGCACACAGGGCTGGGTGGAGCTGTCTCAGGGGACGACGCTGGTGGTGGGGACCGACCTTCAGGTCCAGCACCTGCCACCTGCCTGAGCCAGGCCGCCCGCGCCGGGCAGTCCTCAGGGACCGCCGAAGAAGGACACTTCCAGGAAGCGCACGTAGAGGTTGCACGCGGCGTGGAAGAGGGCGCAGCCGACGATGGTGCCGGTGCGCTCGCGCATCCAGCCGAAGAGCAGGGCAGGGAAGAACACCGCCAGCCGCCACGTCTGGAAGATGGCCAGGTGGCCCAGTGCGAAGAGCAGCGCCGTCACCCAGAACGCCTTGCCCAGCCGGCCGCCCAGCACCACGCGGCCCTGGGGCCACGCATCGCGCAGCCGGGCCTGCACATAGCCCCGGTAGAAGAACTCCTCCGGCAGGGCCACGACGAAGAGCTGATCGATGATCCACTCGCCGAAGCGCGGGGGCAGGCGCGGCTGGAAGTGGCCCGCGCCGATGGTGGGCGTCAGGTGCTGCGCAATCGCGGGCGGCAGGTGCGGCACCACCTGTACGAAGGCCGCGAAGCCCACGAAGAACAGCGGCCCCACGATGAGCGACAGGAGGATGAACAGCCGCACGTCCTGCTTCCACGCGCGCAGGGTGAGGCCGTAGTCGCGGTAGTCCTCGTCGCGCCAGCGCATGGGGATGAGCGGCAGGTAGAGAAAGCCCACCGTCGCCACCAGCTTGGGCACGCTGGTGCCGCCAGCCAGGAGGAACGCGCCCACGATGCCCAGGAAGCCCAGGGCCCAGAGGCCCACCGCTTCCTGCACCGCGCTCACCCGGAACGGTGGCCCTGGAGGCCGGCTCATGGCGCTTCCGCCGACGCGAGCTCCGCCTTCACCGCGCTCAGGGGCAGCGCCCGGACGCTCCTGCCCCGGCGCTCGACGACGACGGCCACCAGCCGCCCGTCCCCGTCGTACAGGGGGCTGCCCGGCGCGAGCGTCAGGGGCACGTCGAAGAAGGGCGCGGGAGCAGCCTTCGCCTTCGCGGCACGCGGCGTGTCCCTCCGGGCACTGCCCTTGCCTCCGCCTCCGGGCGTCACGCCCACGACCCAGTGGCCCGCGAGCCCTTCCGGCACCAGTCGCACCGGCGCGGCGGGCCAGACGCCCTGGGGGCCCGCCACCACCGCGACCAGGAGCACGGTGCTGGAGAGCACCACGCGCGCCGTCAGCGCATTGCCGGCGTGCACCACCTGGGCGGACTGGGGGCCCACGTGCGCCACGGCGGTGAGGACCTGTCCGTCCGCGCCCACGATGATGCCGGGGCCCGCGTGCTGGGGACCGCGCACGCGCACCACGGAGCGGGCATGCAGTTCGAGCACGCGCTGGAGGTCGGCGCGCGACGGACGGGCCTCCGCGCCGGCCCGGGTGGGCGTGACGAGGAGCAGGAGCAGGGCGAGGACGAAGAGGAGCGGGCGGAACATCAGCGCACCCGCGAGCCTATCAGCGCTCTCGCAGGGCGGCGAGGAAGCTGGCCGCGGGCCGGGTGTTGAGGATGTCCTTCTTCCTCGCCCAGCCCCGGCGCGCGGTGGACACCGCGTAGGACAGGTTGCGCAGGTCCTCCTGCCGGTGCGCGTCGCAGCTCACCACCAGCTTCACCCCGAGCGAAACGGCCTGTCGCACGTACTCGGCCTTCAAATCCAGCCGCTGCGGCTTGCCGTTGACCTCCACCGCCACGCCCCGTTGGGCGGCGCGCTCCAGGATCTCCTCCATGCGCAGGGGGTACGGCTCCCGGCTCTGGATGAGGCGCCCGGTGGGGTGCCCCAGGATGTGCATGTGCGGATTGTCCAGCGCGGCCAGCACCCGGCGCGTCATCTGGTCCTCGTCCATGGAGTGGCGCACGTGGATGGAGGCGATGACGACCTCCAACTGCTCCAGCACGCTGTCCGCGTAGTCGAGCGCGCCGGTCTCCAGGATGTCCACCTCGATGCCCTTGAGCAGCCGCAGGCCGGGCACCGCCGCGTTCACGCGGTCGATCTCCTCCCACTGCCGCTTGAGGTCATCCACCTTGAGGCCGCCCGCGTAGATGGCCGCCTCGCTGTGCTCGGTGATGGTCAGGTACTTGAGGCCCAGGGCCTGCGCCGCCCGCGCCATCTCCTCCAACGAATTGCGTCCGTCGGACCAGGTGCTGTGCGCATGCACCGCGCCCTGCACATCCTCCAGCGTCACCAGGTCCTCCGGCAGCTTCCCGGCCCTCGCCGCCTCCACCTCGCCCGAGTCCTCGCGCAACTCCGGTGGCACCTCCTGCATGCCCAGCAGCCGGTACAGCGTCGCCTCGTCGGGGACCGGGACCTTGGTGCCGTCCTCGCGGTGCACGCCCCATTCGGAGATCTTCAGGCCCTGCTCGTGCCCCAGGTTGCGCAGCCGGATGTGGTGGCCCTTGGAGCCGGTGAAGTGGTGCAGCGCGGTGGCGAAGTCCTCGTCCGGCAGCACCCGCAGGTCCACCTGGAGGTCGCCCGCGACCATCCGCACCGAACACTTGCTGTCGCCCTTGCCCAGCACCGTCGCCACGCCCGGCGCGTGGGCGAGGGTGTCCAGCACCGGCCCGGCTTCCGGCGCGGAGGCGATGATGTCCACGTCGGACACCGTCTCCGCGCGGCGGCGCACGCTGCCACCCAGGCTTGCGCGCACCACGCCCGGGGCCGCGCGGATGAGCTCCAGCAGTTGCTCCGCGAGGGGCAGCGCGTCGCCCAGCAGCTTGCGCTCGCCCTTCGCGCGTCGGTACACGGCGATGCCGTCCAGCAGCTTCGTCTCGCTCTTGGCGCCAAAGCCCTTGAGCTCGCGCACGCGACCTTCCTGGCAGGCGCGCTCCAGGTCCTCCACGCTGCCCACCTGGAGTTCCTTCCAGAGGACGGCGACCTTCTTCGGGCCCACGTCCGGCAGCTTCATGAGCTCCAGGAGGCCGGCGGGAAAGCGGGCCTTCAGCTCCTCGAAGGCGCTCATGCGCCCGGTCTTCACCAGCTCGGAGAGCTTCTCGGCGAGCCCGGGCCCGATGCCCTGGAGGTCCTGCAGGCGACCCTCGCTGACGATGGGGCCCAGCTCCTGCGGCAGGTTCGCGATGCGGTCCGCGGCGATGTCGTAGGCCCGGACGCGGAAGCCCGTCTCCCCCTGGAGTTGAAGCAGCAGGGACATGTCCCGGAGGACCTGGGCGACGGTCGCCTTGTCGGTGAGCACGGCCGCGGAGGGTGTCACGTCGGAAGTCACGGTCGGAAAATTAATGCCGGGGGAAGGTGGATGCAGCCCCGGACGGGTTGTGGGAAAAGGAACGCGGAAAAAGGAACGCAATGACGAAGATAAAGCTGGGGCCAGCGGACTTCGCCGAAAGGGAGATGCGCGGCTACGAAGTCGGCAAGCGCAATGTCTGCATCGCGAAGATTCAAGGCCGGTACAAGGGCCTCGATGACTGGTGCAACCACGCCGGGTGCCTGCTGTCGGGCGGTCGCATCGAGGGCAACACCGTCGTCTGTCCCTGCCACGAGGTCGGCTTCGACATGGACACCGGTCAGAACGCCACCTCGCCCGGGGTGTGTGACGACCAGCCCACGGTGCAACTCGCGGTCGAGGACGGCACGCTCGTCGTCGACCTGCCCGACGCCTGACCCTTCCAGCCCCGCCCCCTTCGCCCTTCTTCAGGAGCGTCCACCATGGGACACGACGCACACGATCACGACCATGACCACGGTCATGGGCATTCCCACTCCCACCCGCATGACCATGGCAAGGAGCACGGCCACGGGCATTCGCATGACCACGACCACGGTCATGACCACGGCCACTCGCACGAGCACGGCCATGAGCACGGGCACTCGCATGACCACGGCCACTCGCACGAGCACGGCCATGACCACGGGCATTCGCACGAAGGGTCGGCGGTGGCGGCGGAGCACAAGTCGCGCGCTCCGGTGCACGTCAGCGCGTTCGTGGTGACGTGTTCGGACAGCCGGGACGCGGCGCACGACGGCAGCGGGAAGGACCTGCGCGAGGGCCTGTCCGCGGCCGGGCACACCGTGGCCGGGCACACCGTGGTGAAGGATGATCCGGAGGCCATCCGGGGCGCGCTCGCGCAGGCGCAGGCGGCGGGGGCTCGCGCGGTGCTCTTCACGGGCGGCACGGGCATTGGCCGGCGCGACTGCACGGTGGAGACCCTGCGCGCGCTCTTCGAGAAGGAGCTGCCCGGCTTCGGAGAGCTGTTCCGGATGCTGTCGTACCAGCAGATTGGCAGCCCCGCGATGATGTCCCGCGCCACGGCGGGCACCTACCAGGGGATGATCCTCTTCGCGCTCCCCGGCTCCCCGCAGGCGGTGCGGCTGGCGCTGGAGGCCCTCATCCTCCCGGAGCTGGGCCACGCGGTGCGCGAGCTCACCCGTTAAGAAGGAAAGGGCGCGCGGCCCCTTCCGCCGCGCGCCCGCCGATGACGGAGGAGCGCAACAGATGAAGAAGCGCCGTGGCGCGCACACCGGATTGAGCACCCAGGCCGCCGAAAGGCTGCGCCCCCGCCTGGACGCCTTTCTTGCTTCCACCGACGCCCGGGCCCGCATCGGGTTCGACCCGGTGGAGTTTCCCCATCGCTACCAGGACCCTCGCGACGTGGAGGTCAGCGCGCTGCTCGCGGCGGCGCTGGCGTACGGGCGCGCGGACCTGTTCCGCCCGAAGGTGGATGGGCTGCTCCAGCGGATGGGCAAGTCCCCCGCGGCCTTCGTGCGCAAGCTGGACGTGGCCGGGGCGAAGGCGCTGCTGACGGGCTTCGTGTACCGCTTCAACGTGGGCACCGACCTCGCCGTGCTGCTCTTGGGCATGGGCCGCGCGCTGCGCGAGCACGGCAGCCTGGAGGCGCTCTTCGTCCAGGGCTGGAAGGCGGCTGGAACGCTGCACGGCGCGCTCGCGGCCTTCACCGCCGCGCTCCGGGACGTGCCCATGGAACCGCTCCGGGACGCGATGGGCCCCGAGCGGGGCCTGCACCACCTGTTGCCCTCGCCACTGGGGCCGGGCGCCGCCAAGCGCCTCAACCTCTACCTGCGATGGATGGTGCGAGGACCCGACCCAGTGGATTTCGGCATCTGGAAGCAGGTGCCTCCGTCCGTGCTGCTCGTGCCGCTGGATACGCACATTGGCCGCATGGCGCTCCACCTGGGACTGACGCGCCGAACGGACCTCACCTGGCGCACCGCCGAGGAAGTGACGGCGTCCCTGCGCGCGCTTGATCCCGAGGACCCCGTCCGTTACGACTTTGCTTTGTGCCACTACGGGATGAGCGGGGCCTGTCCGGCGAAGACGCTGCCCGTGCACTGCGCCCGTTGCTCGCTGCTGTCCTCATGCAAGGTAGGACCCCGCGTTGTCGCGCGAGCCTCCCTGCAAGTCTGAGTCCCACCAGACCCTGAAAATGTTTGCAAGCGGTCCACATGGCCCCTCGTTGACGGGTTGGCCCTGGAGGGCTGCAATGCGGGTTGGCGGCGCGGGTGTCACGGACCGCGGGGCGCGAGGAGCAACGCGGTGCAGGCAATGCTGGTGGCGGTCCCAGCCCCGGTGGCCCAGGACGTGGAGCGCGACCTTTGCGCCACGGCGGTGGGACGTGCCTGCCGGGTGCTCCGCGTTGAAACGCTGCCCGAGCCCCTGCCCCGGGGGCTGATCATCCTGTGGGACCAGGGAGGTCCCCTGGAGGCGGTGAAGTCCCGCTGCCAGTGGGTGCATGCCCGGCGGATGCCGACGCGGACCTGGCTGGTGGTGCTCACGTCGCGCGACGGCGTGGAGGCGGAGATCCTCAACGAAGCGGGCGCGGACGAGTGTGTCGCGCCGCCCGGCACGCTCTGGGGCGCGAGGATTTCGGCGCTGCGGCGGCGTTCGGCGGACGGGGATGCGCTGGCGCTGCGGCGCACCCGCGACATCTTCCAGGGTGCGCTGGACGCGGTGCCGGAGCCGCTGTTCATCAAGGACCGTGAACACCGCTACGTGGCGGTCAACAGCGCCTTCTGCCGGCTGGTGGGGCAGCCCGTCGAAGTGCTGCGCGGCAACGTGTCTCCCTCGGGCCTCCCGGCCCATGAGGCGGAGCTGTCCTGGCGCCAGGACGAGCGCGCCTTCACCACCGGCCAGACGGTGGAGGACGAGGGCGGCTTCACCGACATGAAGGGCCGCTCTCGCGAAGTGTTCACGCAACGGGCCGCGTACACGCTGCCCAACGGGGAGCGCTTCGTCGTGGGGCTCGTGCGCGATGTCTCCGAGCGCTCCCGCCTGGAGACGCAGCGGCGGCTGGCGGAGCGGATGACCTCCGTGGGCACGCTGGCGGCGGGCGTCGCGCATGAAATCAACAACCCGCTCTCCTACGTCACGTCCAACCTGGCGTACCTCTGGGAGCGGGTGGCGCAGCCGGTGGTGCCGGCGGAGCAGTTGGAGGAGCTGCGGCAGGTGGTGGCCGAAGCACTGGAGGGCGCCGGGCGCGTGCGCTCCATCGTGCGCGACCTGCGGACCTTCTCCCGCGCGGAGGAGGAGAGCCACGGCCCGGTGGATGTGAAGCGGGCGGTGGACGGCGCGCTCAAGCTGATGCACGACGAGCTTCAGCACCGCGCGCGCCTGACGTGCGAAGTGGAGCCGGTGGCCGCGGTGCTCGGCAACGAGGGGCGTCTGGGACAGGTCGTCATGCACCTGCTGCTCAACGCGCTCCAGGCCTTCGGAGAGCGGCCCGCGGAGGAGAACCAATTGCGGCTGCGCGTGCGTCCGGGCCGCGAAGGGCACGTGTTGATTGAAGTGGAGGACAACGGCCTCGGGATGCCGGCGGATGTGCGCCAGCGCATCTTCGACCCGTTCTTCACCACGCGTGCACCGAAGGGAGGCACGGGCCTGGGCCTGTCCATCTGCCTCACGCTGGTGCATGCGATGGGCGGCCACATCGAGGTCGCCAGCGAGCAGGGCCAGGGCAGCCTCTTCCGCGTGGAGCTGCCGGCGCTCACGGCGCAGGCGGAAGCGTCGAAGCCCGTGGCCCTCGCGCCCCCGGCGAACGGTCCTCCCCCATCCGCGCGCGCGGCGAGGAACCTGCGGCGCCTGCTGCTCATCGACGATGAGCCGGCGGTGGGCAGCGCGGTGAGCCGGCTTCTGCGCAACCTCTACGAAGTGCACGTCATCCAGGACGCGCGCGAAGCCCTGAAGCGGCTGTCCCACGGAGAGCGGTTCGATGCCATCCTCTGCGACCTGATGATGCCGGGCATGAGTGGCATGGACTTCCTCGTGGAGCTGGAGCGGCTGGCGCCGGAGCTGGCGCCGCGCACCGGGCTGATGACGGGCGGGGTGAACCCCCAGGCCCGTGAGTTCCTGGGCCGCCGCGCGAAGGAACTGCTGGAGAAGCCCTTCGAGCGCGACCAGTTGTGCTCCTTCGTCGAAACCTTGATGCAATGAAGCACCGCACCCGTTGGACGCTCGTGGCCGCGCTGGCGGCCCTGCTGCTCGCGCTCGTCTTCCTGCTGCCGCCGGAGCTGCGGGGGGCGGCCTTCATGCTGCGCGCGGCGGGGCTTCGTGGGGCCACGGCCGAAGCGGTGGCCCGTTTCGACACGGTGCCCTTCACGGTGTCGCAGCTCCAGGTGCCCACGCGCCACGGGACGGTGCGTGCGCGGCTCTACCAGCCGGCGGAGCGCAAGGGCCGGCTCATCGTGCTCACCTCGGGGGTGCACGCGGCGGGCATCGACGAGCCCCGGCTGGTGAAGCTCGCGGGGGACCTGGCCACCGGGGGGCAGCCGGTGCTCACGCCGGAGCCGCCGGACCTGCTGCGCTACGAAATCACCCCGCGCCTGACGGACGTCATCGAGGACACGGCCCTCTGGGCGCTGTCGCAGTCGGCGCTGACGCCCGAGGGGAAGTTGGACCTGTTTGGCATCAGCTTCTCCGGGGGCCTGTCCGTCGTCGCGGCGGGGCGGCCGTCCCTGCGCGACAACGTGGCCGCGGTGCTGTCCTTCGGAGGCCACGGCGAGCTGTCGCGCGTGCTGTCGTTCCTGTGCACGGGTGTCCAGGCGGACGGGGTGCGCCGCAAGCCGCACGACTACGGCGTGGTGGTCATCCTGCTCAGCGCCGCGGACCGGCTGGTGCCTCCCGAACAGGTGGAGCCGCTGCGCGCCGGGGTCCGCACCTTCCTGCACGCGTCGCATTTGACGCTGGTGGATGGGAAGCAGGCCGAGGCCCGGTTCGCGGAAGCGCGCAAGCTGGAGGCGGAGCTGCCGGAGCCCGCCGCCACGCTGCTTCATCAGGTGAACACGCGCGACGTGGCCGCGTTGGGTGCACGGCTGTTGCCCCTCGTGAAGGACTTCGCGGCGGACCCGTCGCTGTCGCCGGAGCGTTCGCCTCCGCCGCGCGCCCCGGTGTACCTGCTGCACGGGGCGGACGACTCGGTCATCCCCGCGATTGAATCCACGCTGCTGGCGCGCGCGCTGGAGCCCTTCACGCGCGTGCACCTGCGCCCCACGCCGCTCATCACCCACGCGGAGATGGACCGGGAGGTCGACGCGCTGGAGGCGCTGCGGTTGGTGCGCTTCTGGTCCGGATTGCTCGGCGAGTAGCGCGTCGGGCCCGGAGTCGTGCGCCGAGACGCGGGTCGCTGGGAGGCTGGCTTGACGACGGGTGGGCGGAGGGGCTGCCATGCGTGGCATGTCCCTGTCCTTCGTGGTGTCGGCCGGACTTGGCTGGCTGTTGTCGGCCGCGCCCCGCATCCTTCCGTGTGCTCCGGACACGCCCGGATGGGCCCAGGCGCGTGACGGACTGGCCGCGTTCGACCAGCAGGTGGAAGCCCTCGCCGACGGCGACACGGTGGCGCCGTTGCGGCCCGCGATGACCGCCCTGCGGGACCTGCGCTGCTTCGCGCTGGCTCGCGAGGAAGGAAGCTGGCTGCCCGTCGCGGAGCCCGAAGCCGGAGAACAGGATGTGTCCGCGCTCGCGCTGAAGACGTGGTGGCGCGACGGCGGCAAGGCGTTCTTCGCCACCCACCTGGAGCTGGGACGGCCCGGTCCCCACACGGTGGTCGTCCCTCCGGAGCTTCGCAAGGTGCTGACGCGAGAGCATTCCAAGGGACATCGGCTGGAGGCCCTGGCCTGTCCGGCGAAGAGCGACGCGTGCGGCGTGGAGACCGGGCCCTGGCGTGCGCGGGCGGATCAGGCCTTTCGTCCGGAGTCCCTGCGCGATGATCCGCTGCGGGAGTACGCGAAGGAGCACCTCCGCCCTCCGGAGTGCGAGGCGCGCGCGAGGAAGCAGCCCGCGAAGCTTCGCTACAAGGCCTGGCGTGAGTGCCTGTCCGAGGCCCCGGGAGCACGGCCCCTCCAGTGGGCGCTGCCCCTGGGGCGCATCCGCGCGCCGATGGATGGGTGGCTGGTGGTGCGGGGACGACGGGGGCACTACACCTTTTGTGATCAGGTGGACGCGTACCATCTGGAGACGGGCACGGCCTACAAAGCCCGCAGTTGCTCGGGGCTCCAGTTGCAGCCCGAAGGGAAGGTGGACGTGGCTCGCACGGAGGCCGCGCGCCGCGCCGAGGTGAAGGTGGGCCGCGTGGAGCCAGAGAAGCTCCGGGAGCTGACGTGGATGCTGCTGCTGGCTCCGGAGGTCGAGTCCGACGTGCAGGTGGAGGCCCTCCGCGCGCCCGTGCCGAAGGGCTTCCGGATTGAGTGGACCGCGACGAACTGGAGAGGCGGAACCCAGGGAGGGGCCTTCGTTGGCTCCTCCGCACAGACGGACCTGAACTGGAGCTGGTTCCCCGAGGGCGGCACCGAACCGTGGTCGGGCATCTGGACCTATCCGTGGTCCTGGGCCGTCGGTGAAGACCGCGCGAACAAACTGCTGGAAGTCGCGGAGGCCACCTTCCAGGAAGGCTGCCCACGTCAGCCGGTCCCCTCCCGGATGATGGCCTTCACGCGCGAGCCCTCCGTCAACGGACACGACGCACCCAACGGCGTGGCCCATGTGCAGGACACCCTGGTGGAAGACCTGAGCACATGGCGCCCACCTCCAGGCTGCGCACCGGGCACGGATGGCGGATGAGGGACCCCTCGATGCCGAAGCACCGGAAGCCACCTGACGATTGCAGCAGCAAGCTTCTGGAACAGCAGGCATCCGGGCGTCGCGCAGGCGACAGCGCCCTGGGGGGATGGTGGCGGGAGGGCGCGGCCGGTTAAAGCTGATGCCCCATGAGCGTCAGCCTCCCCGACGTCCTCCCTGAAGAAGACGTGCTGGACTTCGTGCAGCGGCAACACGGTGCCTTCGATGCGCGCCTGTATCAGCAGGTGCTGGGCGCGGCGAACGCGTTCAAGGAAGGCGACCAGGCCATCGGGGTCGCGGCGGCGGACGACGTCTCTCGGCAGCGGGCCCGGACCCTGTTGTCGCGCACGCGGCTGGACGACGTGCACGCGCACCCGCCCTTCGAGGACCGGCTGCATGTGTTCAGCCTGGAGGCGTGGGACGCGGCGCGCTGGCGGCGCGTGGCGGGCTGGACGCTGGGTCAGCTCAAGGACTTCCTGCTCACCGCGGACGAGGCGTCCGTGCACGACGTGCTCGACGGGCTTCCCAGCGACGTCATCGCGTGCGTGGTGAAGCTGATGAGCGACGCGGAGCTCAAGGCCGTGGGCGGGCGCGTGTTCCATCCGCTGCCGGGAAGCCGCGTGGGTGCTCGGGGCTATCTGGGCGCGCGGTTGCAGCCCAACTCGCCCACGGATCATCCGGAGGACATCCGCTGGCAGGTCTTCAACGGGTGGTCCTTCGCGGTGGGTGACGTGGTGTTGGGCACGAACCCCGTGTCGTCGGATCCGAAGACGGTGGCGGCGGTGGAGGCGGCGCTGCACGACGTGCTGGTGACGTTCGGGTTGACGGACGTGATGCCCCACTGCGTGCTGGCCCATATCGACGTGCAGGCGCAGGTGGAGGCGCTGCACCCGGGCACCACGGGCATCTGGTTCCAGAGCCTCGGGGGGAACGAAGCGGCCAACCGCACCTTCGACGTGACGCTGGAGAAGATGGTGGCGCACGCGGCGTCCCGCACCGGGCGGTGGGGCCTGTACTTCGAGACGGGGCAGGGCGCGGACGCGACGAACGGGCACCACCACGGCACGGACATGCTCATCCACGAGTCGCGCAAGTACGGCTTCGCGCGGGCCCTCAAGCGCCGGGTCGCCGTGGCGCAGGGCAGCGCGGGCCGGGACGCGGCGCCCTGGGTGCACGTCAACGACGTGGCGGGCTTCATCGGGCCGGAGGTGTTCCGCACGCGCGAGCAACTGGTGCGCTGCTGCCTGGAAGACATCGTGATGGGCAAGCTGCACGGCCTCACGCTGGGCCTGGACGTGTGCTCCACGCTGCACATGGACGTGACGCTGGATGACCTGGGCTGGTGCCAGGAGCAGCTCGCGGAAGCAGGGCCCGCGTACCTGATGGCGCTGCCCACGCGGAATGATCCGATGCTCAGCTACCTCACCACGTCCTTCCAGGACCACGTGCGGCTGCGCGAGCGGTACGGCCTGAAGGTGGATGACCGGATGTGGGCCTTCTTCCAGGGCCTGGGCGTCATCGACGCGGAGGGCCGCCCCACGCAGCACTTCGGGGATCCGCGCCACGTCTACGTGCACTACCGTCGTCGCCTGGGGGACACGCGGCCGGAGGTGGAGCTCCGGACGGAGGCGGAAGTGCAGATGGCGAGGGTGCGCGCCCGGGGCGTGCCGCTGGCGGTGGGGCATGGCAAGGAGCCGTGGACGCTGGAGCCCGCGCTGGAGCAGGACCTGCGCCGGTTGTACGAAGACGCCAAGGTGGGGCTGTGGTCGGAGCTGTCCGATGCGACGGTGGAGTCCCTGCCCGGGGCGGTGCGGTTGCGGACGTGCTCCGAGGATCGACGCGACTACATCCTGCACCCGCCGTCGGGCGAATCCCTGGACGGGGATTCAGAGGCCGCGGTGCGGAAGCTGCGCGAGCGGCACGGGGGACGGTGGGACGCGCAGATCGTCGTGTCGGACGGATTGGATCCCCGGTCGTTGATGGACGCAGGGCACCTGTCGCCGTTCCTGGACACGCTGCGCGCGGAGCTGGGCGCGCAGGGCTGGAGCGTGGCCTCCGAGGTGCTGGTGGTGAAGCACGGCCGGGTGCGTGCGGGCTATCAGGTGGGGCGGCTGTTGTTCGGTGACGAAGGCGATGCACGGCCCCGTGCCCTGGTGCACGTGATTGGTGAGCGCCCCGGTTCGGGACATCACGCCTACTCCGCGTATCTCACGGCGCCCGCCGCGAGCACCTGGGCGCGGCAGGGCGCGGTGGACCATGACCGCACGCGGCTCATCGCCGGTATCTCCGACACCAGCGTCCGTCCGGAAGACGCCGCGAGGGAGGCCGTGCGCATCCTGTCGGAGTTGGCGACGACCGCGCGCACGGTGCCGCCGAGCGCCGGAGACACGGCGGCGATGGGGTAGGGCCGTGCCTCAACGCGTCGCCGCGATGCTCGCCGCCGTGCGCACTCCACCCACCGCCGTGGCCAGGGTGCTCTGGCCCGGGAACACCGAATCCCCCACGAGCCACAGGCCCCGCTGAGCCTGGAACGGCCCCAGCAGCCGGTAGTTGTCCAGGCCCGCGCGCCGGGGCACGCCGCCCACCGCGCCGGCTTCCCGCAGCGTGTAGCGCTGGAACGTGCGCGGCGAGCCCGTCATGACGTGCACCACGTGGCCCATCCACTCCGGGGCCATGGCCTCCAGGCCCTCGCGCATCCGCGCATGGAGTTCGGTGAAGTAGGGCGCCTGTGCTTCCGGCGACAAGGCCGCGAGCTTCTTCAAGGGCACGTGCGTGGACACCGTCACCGTCCGCTGTCCCGGCCGCGCGCGCCCTTCGTCCGCCACCCCGCTCACCGAGGCGAACAGGTGGTTGCCCTCGATGAAGGCCGAGCCCGGCTCCCGCACCAGCTCCAGGTGGCACGCGCTCCCCGAGTCCCCCTCGGGCGCACGCACCACGAGGTACAACATCGCCGCGCCCCATCCCCCCGCCACGCGTTCGGCGAGCGCATCCACGCGGGGAAGGCGTCCCACGGGCACGTCCAGCAGCGAGCGCAGACCCTGCGGCAGCACGTTGGCCACCACGTGGCGCGCGAGCAGTTCGCCCCGCCGCGCCGTCACCCGCCAGCCTCCGTCCACGGGCGTCAACGCGCGCACGCGGTTGGCCATCAGCACGTCGCCGCCTCGGGCCTGGATCGCCTTCGCGAGCGCCGTCGCCAACCGACCAATGCCTCCTCGCACGTGCCCCGTGCCGCGCCAGTAGTAGTCCATCGCCGCGAACGCGAAGGGCGCCTCCGCTTCCTCGGCGGAACACTGCACGGTGATTTGACAGAGCGCGTCCAGGTAGATGCGCAGCGGCGTGAAGTGCTGGAGCCCGTGGTGTTTCAGCACCGCGCCCAGCGGCCGACCCAGCCAGCGCGTCAGCGGCGCATACGTCCACGCGCGTCCCGCGTGCCGCAGCAGGGACGTCACGTTCAACGGAGGCAGCAGGTCCGGGTCGTCGAACAGCGGCCACAGCGCGTCGGCCGCCCTCGCCTGGAGTTCGAAGAAGCGCCGCAGTGCCTCCACCGGCGCGCCCGGCATCGAGCAGAACGCATCGATGAGCCGCGCGCGGTCCCGATGCACCGGCAGCCGCAGCCCCGGCGCGCGCATCTCCACCAGCGGATCCAACCAGTCCACCGTGACATCCAGCGAATGCTCGCGGATCCACCGGCCGAAGAGCTGATGCGCATCGAAGCCGGAGAACAGCGTGGCGCCGGATTCGAAGCCGTAGCCTCCCCGGCGGAAGGTGCTCGCACAGCCGCCCGGATAGTTGAGCCCTTCGCAGAGCGCCACGCGCGCGCCCCGGCGGCACAACTCCAGCGCGGTGGCCAGTCCACCAAAGCCCGCGCCCACCACCACCGCGTCGTACCAGGTGTCCGACATCGCTTGAGAAAAAGGACCGGCACCGGAAGCGGGCCGGGGGAGGCCCGCTCCATCCGGTGCCGGTATCGCGCACATGGCCAGGCGCGACGGGATGTTCCTAACGGGCGCGCTTTCCCACCGCGAACCTTTTCCCCTGACCCCAGGGGGCAGGCGTCCAGGCGCTTTCACTGGCGGACACCCGGGGCCTACCGGGGCATCTTGAGGTTGATGTTGAACGTGTACGACACGTTCACCGGGCGGCCCTGGAACATCAGCGGCTGATACTGCCGCGAGGAGAGCGCGGACAGCACGGCGTCATTCATGTGCGGCAGGCCCTTGAGGATGCGGCAGTCGCGCACACGCCCTTCCTCGGTGATGACGCACTTCGCGACGATCGTGCCTTCCACCCCCGCCAACTGCGCCTCTCGCGTGTAGCCGAGCGGCGCCCCGCTCCTCATCACCGGGGGAGACATGCCGCTGCCGAAGGCGAGCACCTGCGTGCCGGTGGCTTCCTGGGGCGGGATGTTCGGCACGTAGGGGAGACCGATGGGACTGGTGCTGTCCGGATCCCCGTCCGGGTGACCCACCGGCTCATCGGAGCCCGGCCCCTCCGTGGGGTCCGTGGTCGTCGCGGTCGCGACCGTCGTCGGCTCCGGATCCGGCTTCGGTTCCGGCAGGGTGGTGGGCATCGGCTTCGGGTTGCGAGGGATGCGGTCGGCGCGCGGCTTGGGCTTCGGGGCCACCGGGGTAACGGCAGCCGGCTTCGGCTGCGTGGCATGCTGCACGCCCTTGCGGATGGCGGGCTGCCGGAAGACGACCACCGGCTCATCCTTGATGGGCTCCTCCAGCTGACGGCCGGAGATGAAGACCACCAGGCCCAGGAGTCCCGCGTGCACGCCGATGGACAACCATGCGCCCGTACCGAACCGTTCCGAGCGCAACCCCCGCCGTTCGATGACCGACTCAAACATCTGCCCGCCTCCTGGTTGGGGCGAACGCTCCAGGCGTCCCGTCCCCACAAGAAGCAACCTACGGAGTCGCGCCCCCCGAAGGGCCGCCAGGGCTCCATGTGTTCGTCATGGTTGTGTCATGAGGGGGAGGCGCCCGGGACCTCCATGCGGTAGCCCACGCCGCGCAGCGTGTGGATGGTGAAGCCGGACACGCTCGTCCACCCGAGCTTCTTCTTCAGGTTGGACACGAAGTTGTCCACCGTGCGCGGATCCACGATGACGTCGCGGCCCCACACCGCGTCCAGGATTTCGCCCCGGGGCAGGGCGCGGTCCCGGTGGCGCAAGAGGAACGCCAGCAGGTCGAACTCCGTGCGCGTCAGGTCCACCTCGCTGCCGTCCGGGCGCAGCACCGCCCTGCGGCCCAGGTCCAACGTGAAGGCGCCAAACGTCATCACCTGCGGCGGCGCCGTGCCGGCCCTGCGCACCAGCGCCCGCACGCGCGCGAGCAGCTCCCGGAGCCGGTAGGGCTTGGTGAGGTAGTCCTGCGCGCCCGCCTCGAAGCCGCGCACCAGGTCGTCCTCCAGCGAGCGCGCGGTGAGCATCATCACCATGCTCTTGACGCCTTCGGAGCGCAGCCGGCGACAGAGGCTGTAGCCGTCCTCGCCCGGCAGCATCACGTCCAGGATGAGCAGGTCGAACGCGCGACCCTGGAGCAGCGGCCCCGCGTCCTTCGCCGACGCGGCGTCCGTCACGTCGTAGCCCTCGTCGCGCAGGTTGTCGCGCAGGCCCAGGCGCAGGTTGGCGTCATCCTCGACGATGAGGATGGAGGGGCGGGTGGAGGAGGGGGGCTGCGTCGTCGTCATCGGCGCGTCTCGGGAAAGGTCAGCGCGAAGGTGGTGCCTTCCGGGCTGGAGGAGGCGATCTGGATGCTGCCCTGGTGCAGGCCCATGATTCTGCGGCACAGCGCGAGCCCCAGGCCACTGCCGTGCACTTCCGGACCGGTCGTCGTCAGCCGGTAGAAGTCGTCGAAGACGCGCTCCCACTCCTCCGGCGGGATGCCCACGCCGTTGTCGCTGAAGAGCACCGTGGCGCCAAAGCCTGGCTGGGGGTACGCGCGCACGGTGAGCACCACCGGGCTGCGCTGGTTGTACAGACACGCGTTGCGGCCCAGGTTGGCGAACAGCATCCGCACGAGCGACGCATCCGCGTCCAGCTCCACGTCGTCCACCTCCGAGCGCAGCTCCACCGGCACCTGCACCGCGTCCAGCAAGTCATCGCGCAGCGTGCCCACCGCCTCTTCCAGCCGCACGCGCGAAGGCCGCAGGGCCCACCGTCCCTTGTCGATGCGGTTGAACGACAGGATGTTCTCCACCAGGAAGTGGAGCCCCTCCGCCGCGCGCACGATGCGGGTGGGGTAGTCCCCGGCCTCGGGACTCCTGCCCAGCCTGCGCTCCAGCGTCTCGCCCAGCAGGCGGATGGATGCCAGGGGCGTGCGCAGCTCGTGGGAGACGGTGGAGACGAAGTCGCTCTTCAGCTCCACGAAGCGGTACTTGCGCTGCTGGGCCACCACCGCCAGCGCCGCGATGGCGGACGCGAGCGCGCCGCACACCGCCACCAGCAGCGTCTTCAGGCCGTAGCGCGCCTCGATGTTCGTCTCCGCCGCCGCCCAGCCGGGCATGGCCACCTCCAGCCCGGGCTCCGACATGGGCCGCACCACGTCCGCGGGCCGCAGGCGCACCTGGCTGTCCCTCAGGAGCAGGCCGCGCGCGCGCAGGTCCTTCGTCAGGTCCGCGAGCAGCCCGGTCATGTCCACGGCCAGCCCCCGCACCTGTTCGGCCCCCGGCTCCACGTACCACTGCTCGCCGATGAGCGACGGCCCCCGCAGGGAGTCCGGGAACACCAGCGCGCCGGCGCCGGCTTCCCGCACGCGGGCCTGGAACGCGTCGCTGGGTTCCCCCAGCTCGAGGCTCAGCGCCACGATGCGCTCCTGGAGGAAGTCGAAGTCGCCCCGGGTGAGCTTGGGGCGCGCGCGCAAGAGGTCCCGTTGCAGGCCCGCGCCCCGGGCCATGCCGCCCAGCTCTTCCGCGAGGCCCTCGCCCACCAACGCGCGGATCAGCGGCGGGGTCTCCTCCCCGCGTCGCAGGTGCTCCACCGCGATGAGCATGAAGGGCAGCTCCTGGTCGGTCGGCAGGGGATGCGCCGCGTGGTAGCGCAGCAGCGCCTCCACCGCCGCGCTGATGCGCGCGTCGCTTTGGGTGGCCATCGCGGCATCCACCGCGCGCAGCCGCGCCAGCCGCTCCTGCCAGGGGGTCGGGGCTTCGCCGTCCTCCAGGGCCTGCACCAGCTTCTCGTAGGCGTCCTTCGCGGGGGTGGCCATGCCGTCCCGGGGCCAGTCCACGCGGGGCAGGAACTGGTGGCCGCGAAACAGCAGGTAGTAGCCCTCGGCGGGCTGGAGCGGATCCCCCATGGCCGCGTTCAGCGCGGGCAGGTGCTCCTTCATCCGTTGATCCAGCGCGGTGCGCAGCGCCTCCGCCGCGAGCAGCTCCAGGGCCGCGCTGCGGGAATGCACCTGGGCGCGGGCGTCCTCGCGCTCCTGCATGAAGATGCGCTGGAGGGTCACCAGCCCCCATCCGAGGGCCAGCAGTCCACAACCCAGGGCCAGCAATGTGGGGAGGAGTCGGCGCAGCATTCGCGTCCGTCGGGACTGTAGCAGTGTCGCACCGGAATCCAGGCCACGCGTCCAGAAGATGAATAAATAGGGGAAGACCCGCGTCCCCTCCGGGGTCTGGAGATCGGAGACGAAGTCATGAGTTCTCGATGGTTGGTCTGTTTGATTGTCGGCCTGGCCTCCCAGGGGGCGTACGCGCAGACCGCACCGGTCGCCGCGGACGACTGGGGGGATGATGCGTACGTCGAGCAGCCCAACGCGGACGAGTCCGGGCCCATCGCGCCGACCGCCCCCCCTGACATGCCCTCCGAGACGCCGACCGCCCGGCCGTACGCAGGCGCGGTGTGGACGTCCGGCCACTGGTACTGGGATGGCGACCAGTGGCTCTTCAAGTCCGGCGGCTGGGTGGAGCGCATGCCCGGCTACCAGTACGTCAACGGCTACTGGGCCGAGGACGGCGACGTGTGGCGGTGGATCTCCGGCGGTTGGGCCCAGCAGGGGTCCGACGACGTGGAGATCCCCGTGGAGGTCGCCAGCGAGGATGTGACGGCCACCCAGGCGCCTCCGCCCCTGCGCGTGGAGGTACAGTCCGCGGCGCCGGCCCCCGACTACACGTGGGCGCCGGGCTACTGGTACTGGGGCAACAACGGCTACGAATGGGTGGAGGGCTCGTGGATGGAGCCGCCGCGCCCGGGCCTCGTGTTCGTGTCACCGCACTGGACCCACCGGGGTTCGTCGTGGGTGTTCATCGGTGGCGGCTGGGCGTCGCGCGGCTCGGTCCGCGTCATCGTCCCGGTGTACCGCCACGCGCACATCGCCTTCTCCTTCGGTCGTCCCAACCCGTTCCTGCGCACCTGGTACCGCTATCCGGGCGTGTCGTGGCGCTACTACGGCTACGGCTACAACCGGTACCGCCATGATCGCTACCGCCCGGGAAGCTACGGCCGGCCGAATGGCTACGGGTACGGGCGTCCGGGCTACTACGGTGGCTACCGCTCGCATGATGCGTCGCCGGGTCCGCGCTACAACGGCCGCAATGACGGTCGTCCCGGCAACGGTGGCCGTCACCAGCAGTCCGGTGGCAACTCCGGGGGTGGGCGTCCTTCGAATGGCGGCGGCTGGAACTCCGGTCCCCGTTCGCCTCCGGGCGGCAACGGCTCCGGCGCGCGTCCTCCGTCCAGCAGCGGCTCCAGCGGTTGGGGTGGAGGCTCCGGTGGCGGGCGTCCTTCAGGCAGCGGCAACTCCAGCGGCGTTCATCAGACGAACGGCGGCGGATGGGGTGGCGGCTCCGGTGGCGGGCGTCCTTCAGGCA